>CAYVLT010000014.1:7160-33123 GCA_964452405.1 uncultured Ferruginibacter sp. | reverse complement strand
CAGGATTCGACCGGCGAATTAAAGCAACAGAAAGAAAATATCATCAAGGCAGAAACCATCATTAAAATAGAGAACCTCGGTACAAAGATCAATACGGCACTGCCCGAACTGCGTCCAACCATTTCGGCCGATGGCAACCTGTTATTTTTTATCTGCCAGAACCATCCTGAGAACACCAAATACGGGGAGGTACCCAATTCGCAGGACATCTGGTTTTCGGAAAAAGACAGCAGCGGCAACTGGACGGAAGTTGTTCATTTGGGTTACCCGTTGAACACTTATTACTACAATGCCGTGTTCTGGATATCTCCCGATAACAACCGCATCCTTATCCGAAATGCATTCCGTGATGGATATTATTATGGCAATGGCGTGAGCATGTGTTACCTGAAAAGAGATGGATACTGGAGCAAGCCTGAAATGTTGTACATAAAGAATTATGCGAAATACGACCGGGGCAGGCAGAACGGTGCCGTTATGGCTAACAACGCACAGGCACTTTTATTTTACATGACTGAAGAACAGGGTGGTCAAAATAACGACCTGTATGTGAGTTTCCTGGAACCGGATGATAGCTGGACGGAACCGAAAAGCCTGGGTAAAAAGATCAACCTGAAAAAGTACAATGAAACAACGCCCTACCTGGCGCCGGATGGTGTAACACTTTATTTCAGCAGCAACCGGCCGGGTGGCTTGGGTAATAATGATATCTGGATGAGCAAAAGACTGGATGACAGTTGGCAGAACTGGACTGATCCTGTAAACCTGGGAGCGCCGATCAACACCCCGGATATGGATTGTTTTTTTACCATGGATGCCGGTGGAGAATATGCTTACATGAGCACGGAAAAAGATTCCTATGGTGAGAGTGATATTGTAAAAATAAAATTACTCGAAAGAGAAAAGCCCAACCCGGTGATGTTGGTAACCGGTAACGTGTACAACAAAAAAACGATGAAACCGCTGAGTGCCTCGCTGTTGTATGAAACGCTGCCTGGTGGCGAACTGGCAGGTAATGGCAACTCAAACGCCGCCGATGGCTCGTTTAAGATCGTGTTGCCTTACGATAAAAATTACCTGGTGAGGGCCAATGCCGATCATTTTTTTGCACAATCAGTAAACCTTAACCTGGATTCGTTTAAGCGTGCCGGTTATAAAGAGGTTCATAAAGACCTGTACCTGGTGCCCATTGAAGTGGGTGCAGTGGTGCGTTTGAACAATGTGTACTTCGACTTCGACAAATGGGACCTGAGACCGGAATCTTTTGTTGAATTAGACCGCGTGGTAAAAATGCTTAATGAAAACCCGGCCATCGAAATTGAGATGAGCGCACATACCGACAGTCGTGGTTCGGATGAATACAATTTCAAGCTTAGTGATAACCGGGCCAGGTCGGTGATGGAATACATTATATCAAAAGGCATAGCCGCCGGCAGGATCAAATCGCAGGGATATGGTGAAACAAAACCGGTGGCGCCCAACGACACTGATGAAAACCGGCAGTTGAACAGGCGTGTAGAATTCACCATCTTAAAAAACTAGCGGCCTTCCGTTAGCCGTGGAAAGTCATCACTACAATAAAGCCAATAGGTAAATAGTTGCCGGCGCCCGTTAGCGCACATTGTGTATTGCCTTCATAACTGGCTGCCCGCCTTCTTTTTATTGCTGCCTTTCACCCTGCCTTGTTGCCCGCCAACGGCAAATACCCCTGCTTTTTTTCCATTCATCAAATTTTTCCTGATTTAGAAAATCCGGGCAAAGCCTTTGTAGCTGCAATTTTCGTGGAGTTAAGGCAGCAATGGATTTGCCAAAGCTTAATTAAACGTTTGTTTAATGTTGCGGTATCGATTATTTTTACACTTTCATTTACCACCCGGTACCCTGATTATTTACACCAGTTCAGAAATTATGTTACAACTGTATATAAAAAAAGCCCCCCTGTTTGCCATTTTATTCCTGTTGTTGCCGGCGCTGGCGATAAGCCAAACGCAGGCAGACAGTGTTTTGCAGCAGGCAACACTGAGGGCAGTGGTGGACTATGCCATCAAGCACCAACCGGTTATTGAGCAATCGCAACTGGATGAGGATATCGTACACAACACCATCCGCTCAAAGCTGGCAGACTGGTTTCCGCAGGTGAATTTCAATTATAACCTCCAGTATAATTTCCAGGTACAAACCAGTGTGATCGGCGGGAACCCTGTAAAGCTGGGTGTAGATAATACTTCCGCTGCACAATTCACGGCCTCGCAGTTTTTATTTAACCGGGATGCATTGCTGGCGCTTCGATCGAGGGGCGATGTAATGACACAGGCAAAACAAACAACAGAAAGCAGGAAGATTGACGTGGCGGTAAATGTTTCAAAAGCTTTTTATGATATCATCGCCACGCGGCAGCAGATCAGGGTGGCCGATCAGAATATCAACCGCCTGCAAAGAAGTATGGACAATGCTTTTCAGCAGTACCAGGCAGGTATCGTGGATAAAACAGATTACAAAAGGGCCAGCATCGCCCTTAATAATACAAAGGCCGCCCGCCGTACGAACGAAGTGCAACTGGAAGCAAAAACAGCCTACCTCAAATACCTGATGGGTTACCCCGACTCGGGCAGCCTTGAAATTGTGTATGACAGTCTGCAAATGGAAAAAGAAGCTGCCCTGGACACCACGCAGTTGCCGACCTATAACAACCGGATTGAATTTAAACTGCTGGAAACACAGCAAAAACTGCAGGAAGCAAATGTAAAATATAACAGGTGGGCCTACCTGCCGAATGTGTCGTTGAATGGCGCCTATAACCTCAACTACTTGAACAATGATTTTGGAAAATTGTACAGCAACAACCTGCCCAACTCTTACGCAGCGCTTACTTTTTCTTTCCCGATCTTCCAGGGAGGAAAAAGAAAATACAATATCAGTACGGCAGAGTTGCAGTTGAAAAGAACCCGGCTCGATATTGCCGCGTTACAAAACAATATCAATGCGCAATATGCAGCAGCACTCGCCAGTTACAAAAGCAATTGGGCCAATTACAATGCTTTAAAAGAAAATCTGGCGCTGGCGCAGGAAGTATACGATGTAATTAACCTGCAATACCGGTCGGGCATCAAAACTTATATTGAAGTGATCAGCGCCGAAACCGACCTGCGCACCTCACAGATCAATTATTACAATGCCCTGTACCAGTTACTCGCCAGCAAAATAGATGTGCAGAAAGCATTGGGACAGGTAGTTTACTAACATTAAAAATCAATCAGAATTAATATGCTACGATCTTCACTCAGAAAATATACCCCGTTCACAGTTGCCTTGCTGCTGGCTGCCTGCGGAGGAGAAAAGAACCAACCCCAACAGGGTCCACCACCTGCGGTACCCGTTACCGTTAGAGAGGTGCAGGATACCACGGCTGCTTACTACGACGAATATCCGGGCACAGTGGTGGCATTGAATCAAACTGAATTAAGAGCACAGGTAAGTGGCTATGTAACCGGTATTTACTTTGAGGATGGACAGAAAGTGAGCAAGGGCCAGCGCCTGTACTCCATCGACGCACAGGTGTACAATGCCAATTACCAGCAGGCAGTTGCCAACCTGCAGGTACAGGAAACCAATATGATGAAAGCGCAGAAAGATGCAGAGCGCTACCATGAGCTTGACAGGCATGATGCGGTGGCCAAACAACAGGTTGACTATGCGGATGCAGCCCTGGAAGCAGCTAAAAAGCAGGTGGCCGCAGCGAAAGCCAACGTGAACAGTGTAAGCGCCAATGTAAAATTCTCCGCTATCTATGCACCTTTCAGCGGTACCATTGGCATATCAAATGTAAAAACAGGAACCGCTGTGGTGGCCGGGCAAACAGTACTCAATACCATTTCAACCGATAATCCCATTGCGGTTGATTTTGCGGTAAACCAAAAAGAGATTTATCGCTTTTTGCAAATGCAGGGACAGTCACAGGAGAAAAAAGATTCCATCTTTAGGATTGCCTTTGGTGAGGATGTATATCCCTATCCCGGTTCTATCAGCCTGGTTGACCGGGCAGTTGATCCGCAAACAGGTACCATCAAAACCAGGCTGGTATTTCCCAATGACAAGAACATGCTGAAGCCTGGAATGAATACATCGGTAAGGGTGAAAACCAACAGCGGTGCCAAATCGATCGTGATCCCCTACAAGGCCGTATCAGAGCAACTCGGCGAATTCTTTGTGTATGTGCTTGGCGACAGCAGCAAGGTTACGCAACGCAAGATTGTGCCGGGCAAACAGATCGGCGACCAGGTGATTGTAAAAGACGGGTTGGCAGCAGGAGATAAAATTGTAACGGAAGGCGTACAAAAACTCCGGGAAGGCGCGGTGGTAACCACTGCCCCACCCGCTGCGCCGGCGGAAAAGAAATAATTTTTTTTACCGGCTGCAGTGCATTGCCCGGCATCGTTGTGTCACTCCCTTGTACCACATTGCAGGTGGCATCAGCGGGGTGTGCACAAAACGGGTATAACAGCAAAGGATAAACGAATCAGCCGGGGACCAATCGACACTTCCGCCAGGCTTTTAACAATGATTACTCAACAGAACAAACGAACCAATGATAGCAGATACTTTTATTAAGCGCCCGGTAACCGCCATCGTGATCTCAGTAGTGCTGGTTTTGATCGGCATTATTGCCATCAGCACCCTGCCGGTAGCGCAATATCCCAATATCACCCCGCCAACAGTAACGGTGTCGGGTAACTTTACCGGGGCCGATGCGGAAACGGTGGAGCAAACCACCACTACGGCCATGGAAACCCAGATCAACGGTACGCCTGGCATGAGTTACATGAGCAGCAACAGCACCAGCAGCGGACAAAGCAGCATCAATGTAACTTTTGATGTTGGCACGGATGTAAACATTGCAGCGCTGGATGTACAAAACAGGGTAAGCGTGGCACAGCCCACCCTCCCGGATGCAGTGAAGCGTCTTGGCATTACCGTTAGAAAGCGGAATCCCAGCATCATGGTGGCTTTGGCCTTTTACTCACCCAATGGTACGCATGATGCCACTTTCCTGGGAAACTATGTAAACATCTATGTAAAAGATGCCCTGCAGCGGGTGAAAGGTGTAGGTGATATTGTTAGCCGTGCAGATGATTTCGGTATGAGGATATGGCTCAACCCCGAAAAGCTTGCTGCCTTGAGACTTACTCCTTCAGATATCACGCGTGTATTAACAGAACAAAACCTGCAGGTGGCCGCCGGCACAGTGGGTGGAAACCCGCAACCCAATTCGCAGAGCTTTGAATACAGTGTGCTTACCAACAGCCGCATCAACACCAAAGAACAATTTGAAAGCATCATCGTAAGAAGCATACCCGGCACCGGTAGTGTAACCTACCTGCGGGATATCGCCCGCGTGGAGCTGGGTAAATTTGATTATGGCAGCAATGCCTTTGTGGATGGTAAACCGGCAGCTTTTGTACTCGTTTACCAGGCACCTGGCGCAAACGCCATGGACACCTACGACGGGCTCACAAAGGCATTGGTGGAACTGAAAAAAACATTCCCCCGGGATGTTGACTATTCCATCCCGCTGGAAACCGTGTCCGTCGTAAAAGTGTCGATCAAAGAAGTACTACATACCCTCATCGAAGCATTGTTGCTGGTGGTATTCGTGGTATTTCTTTTTTTACAAAACTGGCGGGCCACGCTGATACCGGTACTGGCGATACCTGTGTCCCTCATCGGTACTTTCATCTTTTTTATTCCCTTTGGTTTCACCATCAACACCCTCACCTTATTCGCCTTTGTACTGGCGATCGGTATTGTGGTGGACGATGCCATCGTGGTGGTGGAAGCCGTGCAGCACAATATCGATCATGAAAACATGTCGCCGCAGGAAGCAACAAAAAAAGCGATGAAAGATATATCCGGCCCTGTGATTGCCATCGCACTGATCCTGGCAGCAGTATTTGTTCCGGTTGGCTTTATACCAGGCATCGTAGGCCGCTTATACCAGCAATTCGCCATCACCATTGCAGTATCCGTGATCATTTCTGCATTCGTGGCATTATCGTTAACACCGGCGCTTTGCTCGCTCATGCTCAAACATTCAAAGGGTGACAATGAAAAAAAGAACTGGCTCGAAAAATTCTTTGCAGGTTTCAACAGGCGTTTCAACAACCTCTCTCTTTCCTATACCCGTGGCGTGGGTAAATGGGTGAAGGGAACACCCTATGTACTCGTGATGATGGTATGTTTATTTGTAGGATTATTTTTCCTGTTTAAAAACAAACCTTCCGGGTTTATTCCTACTGAAGACGAAGGCCGCTTGTATGTTACGTACGAGATGCCGGAAGCAACCTCCACCACCAGGAGTGTTGACATGTTGAAAAACATTATGGCAAAGATCAGGACCATTCCGGAAGTAAGAGTGGTGGGAGGGCTGGCTGGCTTAAACATCCTCAGCTTTTCCAATAAATCCAATGTGGGTACCTTGTTTGTAAACCTGAAACCCTGGGATGACCGGGAAGGTAAGGAACACCATGTGCAGTCTGTGATCGCACAAATTCAAAAGATCACGGGTGGCATCAAAGAAGCCCGTGTGCTGGCCATTTCACCGCCGGCGATTCCCGGGCTGGGGCAAACATCAGGATTCACTTTTGAATTAAAACAAACCACCAGCACCGATAATATTCAGCAGTTTGAAACTGTTGCCCGTAATTTCCTGGCCAAAGTGAACCAGCGCCCTGAAATTGCGATGGCCTATACTTTTTTCAGCGCTAAAACACCGTCATATAAGGTGGATGTTGACCGTGACAAAGCGAAACAACTGGGTGTGTCTTTATCGGATGTGTACAGCACCATGTCTACACTTCTGGGAAGCAGTTATGTAAACGACTTTAACCTGTATGGCCGCAATTTCCGCGTAATGGCACAGGCCGACAGCAGCTATCGTTCGTCACTCGATCAACTCGAAAAATTTTATGTTCGAAATGACGCTGGTAATATGATCCCGCTGAGCTCACTCATTACAACCAGTGTGGTGGAAGCGCCATCTCTAATTTCGCACTACAACGTAAACAGGAATATTGAGATCAACGGCTCCACCAAACCCGGGTTCAGCAGCGGCCAGGCCATTGAAGCATTGGAGGAAGTTGCCAAAACTTTACCAGCAGGCTATAGTTACGAGTTTTCAGGCATGAGTGCAGAGGAAATAAAGGCGGGTAACAGCACAGTGATCATCTTTTCCATCTCCCTCATTTTCGTATTCCTGTTCCTGGCAGCCCTGTACGAAAGCTGGAGCATCCCGTTTTCTGTATTGTTCGCTGTGCCTATCGGGGCATTCGGATCCATACTCACCCTTACGTTTTTACCGGAGCTTACCAACAACGTGTATGCCCAGATCGGGTTGATCACGTTGATCGGGCTCGCTGCAAAAAATGCCATCCTTATAGTTGAATTTGCCAAAGAAAGGGTTGACAGGGGAATTGATATCCTTCATGCAACTTTGCAGGCAGTTCAGTTGCGTCTACGCCCTATCGTTATGACGTCGATGGCATTTATCCTGGGGGTATTGCCATTGGCATTTGCCAGCGGCGCAGCCGCAGAAAGCCGTAAAACAATCGGGTGGACGGTATTCGGCGGTATGCTGTCGGCCACTACCCTTGCGATATTCGTGGTACCCGTACTGTTTGTATTGATCACCAAAATATCTTACGGCAAAAAACTGAAGAAACTGCAGAAAAAAATGCAGGATGAAGCAGCTACTGACCGGTCGATCATAGAAAACAAACTAGGATAATAATCCGTTCCGTTGATAAAGAAAAGACTGCTTCACCGGCAGTCTTTTTTTGGTGCCGTTATTGCACCAACAGGTTGCCCGTAATCCTGAATTTTTTGTTGGCTACTATATGAATGCTGGAGGTGGAAGAAATGGTTTGGGATACATTTAACACACATTCGTTGTTGCCGAAAGGATAAATGATAATCTGATCACCGGGAGGCAGTATGGCTGGGGGTACCTGCCCGTTCACCCAATTGGCGGGATTATCCCAGTTGCCGATACCACCAAAAGTATAAGTTACGGGAGCGGTACTGTTACACATTACCAGGTTCAGCCGTTGCCAGATATTGTCGCACAATAAAAATGGAACTTCACCCTCACCGGGATCGTTCCCCATCCGCACCACCACCAATCCTTTGGACGGTGCAATACTCACGATCTGGCCGTTTTTTCCGATGGCTGCAAACATATCTGCCGGCGCGGCAGGTGCATAAGAACCGGGAATGATAAACTGAGAACCGGGCACCATGTAAGATCCTTTTCCATTCAGCCACCAAAGGTAACCGTAAGCATAATTAAGATCTTGTGAAGTATTGAGCATGCGGTTCACATACAAGCTGTCATGCAATAACAGGTCAGTTCCCCAACGGTACCTGTTCTGAACCAACAGTCCAAAACGGGCCATGCTCCGTGCCTTGCTGTAATACACATTATCATAATCAACCGTTATCCAAAGCCCGGTGATGCCGGTGTGATTTTTAATACTGGTTTGTGTATAGGTATTGATCGGTTGACCTGTAGCAGTTGTCAGCACTTTCTCCAACAGCGTGTAGGGTGCATTGTGATAAGCCCACCGGCTGCCGGCAGGAGCCAAATAATTAAGGCCGGTATCAAGGATGCAGTGATTGTCGGGCACCCCATCATCCAAACCGGTCGTCATTGTAAGCTGGTTCAGGATGGTAATGCTGTCTTCCTGTGCCCTTGTACAATTTGTCCAGCCCACACCCAGGTAGCGGGAAGAAGTATCCTTGATGGAGAGGTAGCCATCTTCCTGCGCCTTTCCCACTAAAAAAGAAGTGAGTGTTTTTCCCGCTGACGCCCAATACCACACACTGTCTTGGGTAAAACTTCCGAAATATTTTTCGAGCACTATCTTTCCATCCTTCAGTACAATGAATGCTTTTGAATTCTGTTGTTCCAGGTAATTATAAAGGGAATCGATTTTATCTGTACACCACCCGAGAGAGGCGGGTTGAATGGCATCCCATGTATTGCCCACCAATGGCGGAAAATAAAGGGTTTGGGCGTTGGCGAAGATGCAAAAAAATAGGCTGCAGGTAAATAAAAAACGTTTCATCAATGGTAAAAATGATTGAGATAGCTAAGACTTCAAAAATAAAGTTAGTTTAATTCAGCTTGCGAAATTTATCCGGCAACCTGCTGTAACCATTTTTACAAAAGTTATCCTTTATCCGGCTTCAATTACTGGCCACATCAAATTTTTTAAATATGGCTTTTACACTTCCTTCAATTTCCCGGCGGGTAAAATGCCTGCTGTCGATCTCATTGGTACTCCAGCCCTGCCATACCACTTTATCTGTTTTATTATCCGTAATGGTAATGGTGACTGTTCCTTCCTTCACCGGCACTTCATAGTTGTCGTATCCCAAAAAGCGGGATGGATAATATACCGTATAAAAACGCCTGCGGTAGGGATTGTAGAAAGTACGGTAGGCGGGGCGACTATACACAGGATCGCTCCTGGTATCGGTACTTCTTTCCACCAGTACATCGTAGTTAATCAGCACATCCGGTTTTTTATCAACCTCACTCCAGCCTTGTTTCTTTAATTCTTTGTTTACTGCATCTTTTACCTGCTGCTCTTCCAGCGAATTCATATTTCCCTTTTGCCCATCCTGGTTTTTCATTACCGACCAGGCATAGGTTTTATAATTTGTGAAATTGGCAGAATTGTCTTTTTCCACATGGGCGGATGAACTGCAACCCGCCATTGCAAACCCGGTGAGCAAGGCCACTATACTTATCGATATTAACTGTTTCATTTGTATGGATTTTATTGATACAAAAATTAAACAACAAACAAGGTGCAGCAGTTGGCAGGCAAATGCTAAGTTTTTGCAAAGGGAACAATAAAATCGAGGAAGATAAATTAACGTTTACTGCAACAGTTATTTAAAGGAGTGAGGAAGCACTGACAATGATTCAAGGATGGCATCGTAAATAATATCCAACTCCTCTTTAGTGATACAATAAGGTGGCATGATGTAGACAATATTACCCAACGGTCGCAGGTACACGCTTTTATCAAGATAAAATTGGTAGGCTGTATTTTGTATCCCGTTGAAATAGGAACTGCTTTCGGGGGTATCCAGGTCAAACGCGAGGATGGTACCCAGTTGCCGCACCTTTTTTACAAACGGGTGTGATGCAATTTTCAATGCAAAACCGGCATGCTGTTGTTCAATAAAACTGATCCTTTCCCGGCACTCCGGCTGCACGAGCAGCTCCATGCTGGCATTGGCCGCAGCACAGGCAACCGGGTTAGTTGTGTAAGAATGCCGATAGAAAAGAGTTTTCATTTTATCATCGGCATAAAAGGCGTTGTAAATTTCCCGGGTGCAGGCAGTAAGACCCAGGGGCAGGAACCCTCCGGTAATACCTTTCGACAAACAGATGATGTCTGGTTTCGTGTACAGGTAACCGGTAGCAAAATTTTTCCCTGTTCTCCCAAAGCCTGTCATTACTTCATCAGCAATGCAAACTGCTTTGTATTCCTGCGCCAGGCCAATCAGTTCATCCAGGTACTGCGCTTCATACATCAGCATTCCGGCAGCACCCTGCACTAATGGCTCAAAGATAAATGCAGCCACAGTGCCGGTTTGCAACCATTGTTGCATTTGATCTTTTACCTGCTCAATATTGTCCGCAGCAGGCAGCGGTAATCTTTTTACATCAAATAAAAATGGACCGAAGGCAGCGTTAAAAGCATTCCGTTCCGCCACGCTCATCGCACCGAAAGTGTCACCATGGTAGGCATTTTCAAAAGCGATAATGGTGGTTTTGGGACTGCCCTGGTTGTGCCAGTATTGAATGGCCATTTTCAATGCCACCTCCACCGAAGTGGATCCATCATCAGAAAAAAACACTTTTGCAAAATTGCCCGGTAACAGGTTGATGATCTTTTTAGACAATTCAATGGCCGGCGTGTGGGTAAATCCTGCAAAGATCACATGTTCCAGCGTTTTTGCCTGCTCCGCAATGGCAGCAGCAATATATTCATTGCAATGCCCGTGTACATTTACCCACCACGAAGCGATCGCATCAATATATTCCTTTCCGTCTGCGGTAAACAACCTGCTGTCTTTTGCTCTCACCACATGCAATGGTGCACCTGCAGTTTTCATTTGCGTAAAAGGATGCCAGATATATTGTTGATCGTTGCTACTCATTGCTGAAGTTTATGTTGATGGTTGCAGCAAATGAAGCGATGCTGGTGGCGTTCATCTTTTCTAATTGAGGAATGGAAAAGAGCACGGGTAACCGGCAATGCTCCACAATGAAATCCCGCGTGGATGGCACTTCAATGCCACTGAACACCAGCCCGGCCAAAGGTATGTTTCGTTGCTGCAAGGCATTCACCGTTAACAAAGTATGATTAATACTGCCCAGGTAATTATTGCTTACCACAACGGCAGGCAATTGCAATTGTGCCACCAGGTCAATATTCAAAAAAGATGGTGACAGGGGACTCATGATTCCGCCCGCGGTTTCCACCACGATGGGTTGGCTGGAACGGGGCAACTCAAAATCTTCCGGCATTATGGTTAATCCATCTGCCGCAGCAGCATAATGCGGCGAAGCCGGAATCGAAAGCCGGTATCTTTCCGGGTGAATATAACAGCCGGGATGGGTAACATTATTGTTAATGAAAACACTGTCGCTTGCCTCCAGGTCGCCCGCCTGCACCGGTTTCCAGTAATCGTAACCCAATGCCTGGCAGATAACAGCCGAACAAACTGTTTTGCCGATACCCGTATGTATTCCTGCAATAACAATACTCATGTAAACGCTTTTGCAATTATTAAAAACACCTGCAAAGGAAGGTCAGGCAAAACTTTTTATCGCGGAAATCAAATGATCGATTTCTTCAATGCTGTTAAAACTGTGCAGGCAGATCCTGATCCTTTCTTTGCCAACCGGCACGGTGGGTGACAAGATCGGCCGTACAAAAAATCCTTTGTCGAACAGGTAAGTGGCCATGGCCTTTGTTGCAAAATTATCTCCTGCAAATATTCCCTGTATGGGTGAATGACTTTCGATAAATGAGATGCGCCCGGCAGCATGCAGTTGCTTACGGAAATATCGAACCAATGCCATCAACCCATCCCTGTCAGCGGCAGGCAAAGTTTTATAGGCCTGTTGCAACTGCAGGTAATTGTGTGGAGGCAACGCGGTTGTAAAAATAAATGACCGTGCCTGGTTTAGTAAGAAATTACGCAGTACCCTGCTTCCTGTAACTGCTGCACCATGCAGGCCAATGGCTTTGCCAAAGGTATGTACCACTGCATACACTTCCTGTTCAAGGCCATTTGCACAAACCAGTCCGTCACCCTTGTTACCGTACACCCCCGTTGCATGCGCTTCATCCACCACAAGCAGTGCCTCATATTTTTTACACAACGACACAATTGAGGTAAGCGGGGCCAGGTCTCCATCCATTGAGTACACCGATTCCACTGCCACGATCTTCTTCCCTGTTGCCACCAGTAATTTTTTTTCCAGGTCGGCCAGGTCATTGTGTTTAAACCGCAAACGGTTGGCATAACTCAGGCGCATACCATCAATGATACTCGCATGAATATACTCATCCGAAATAAAAGTATCTCCCTTTGCAGCAATGCAGCTAAACAGGCCAACGTTGGCCATATAGCCGGTATTGAAAATTAATGCAGCAGGGCGGCCATGAAAATCGGCGATCAATTGTTCGGTGGTTTCGGCCAACGCAGAGTTTCCTGTGATGGACCGTGACCCGGTTGCCCCTACCGGCATTTCTGCCGGGTGCGCCGCAGGCACAGCCTGTTGTGCAAATCCAAAATAGTCATTGGAACTGAAATCGATTTTACCGGATGCATACAACAAACTGCGCAACGTACCGATTGCAGCTTTTTCGTCGAGCTTTTGCTGCAGGTAGTAGTCGAATTGTTCGTTAACGGTCACAGGATGATGTATTGATAAAAAAAGAAAATGTCCCTGCCCGGTTCGCAGGCATTGCTTTATTAAATGATTCGCCGGGAAGCGGTTCAGGCGAAAGACCTTTCTTCCACCTCTTTGAACGCCTTCCTGGGAGTGAGTCCCAGCATTTTGAACATCTGCATGTCCGTATCAAAATCGGGATTAGGCGTAGTGAGTAGTTTTTCACCGGCAAAGATGGAATTGGCGCCCGCCATAAAACAAAGCGCCTGTTCAGCAACCGACATTTCGTTGCGCCCGGCACTGAGCCGCACCACGCTTTTTGGCATCAGAATCCTGGCGGTTGCGATCATGCGGAGCATTTCGTCTATCCCTACCCGTTGGTTATCCTGGAGTGGGGTCCCTTTTACAGGTACCAGTGCATTGATGGGCACTGAATCAGGATGTTGCTCCATGGTCGATAAGGTGTGCAACATCTTTACCCTGTCTTCATTAGTTTCACCAAGACCAACGATGCCCCCGCAACAAACACTCATTTTTGCTTTCCGCACGTTGTCCAGGGTATTCAGCCGGTCATCAAAAGTGCGGGTGGTGATGATATTGCCATAGTTGTCGCTGCTGGTATCTATATTATGATTGTATGCAAAACAACCTGCTTCCTTTAAGCGTTCAGCCTGTTCGTAGCTCAGCATGCCGAGGGTACAGCATACTTCCAGGCCCATCTCATTCACCTCGCTCACCATTTCGAGTACACGATCAAAATCTTTATTGTCTCTAACCTCCCGCCAGGCAGCGCCCATGCACAAACGGGAAGCTCCATTGGCTTTTGCAGCGGCGGCTCTTTCTTTCACTTTTTTAACAGTCATTAAAGGTTCCACTTCCACATCCGTATGATAACGGGCAGCCTGCGGGCAATAAGCGCAGTCTTCTTTACAACCACCTGTTTTGATGGAAATGAGACTGCTGATCTGCACTTCTGCGTAAGCTTTGTTTTGCCGGTGAACAGCAGCGGCTTCAAATACGAGGTCAAGTAAAGGTTGATGGTAGATGGAATTTATTTCCTGCAGTGTCCAGTTATTTCTCACAGTCATGGTCGGTAAATTTTATTCCTGCAAATATATCATTTCAGGCAGGGAATGCAAACCCTGTACTCCTTCATCAATGTTAACATGCAGGTATAATGATTAAATGATATCAGTATGATTCGTTTTCGTTGGGAAAATCTTTTGCTTTCACCTCATCAATGTACTTTTTTACTGCACCGGTGATCTGTTCATCCAGGTTGAGGTACCGGCGCAGGAACCTTGGTTTAAATTCTGTGTTGATGCCAAGCATATCATGCATTACCAACACCTGGCCATCGCAGGAAGCGCCGGCACCGATACCGATGGTGGGTATATGAAGACTTTCGCTTACTTCCTTTGCAAGTGCTGCCGGAATTTTTTCCAGTACAATGGCAAAGCATCCCGCTTCCTGCAGCAACAATGCATCTTTCCTTAGCTTTTCCGCTTCCAGTTGCTCGGTTGCCCGCACCACGTAGGTGCCGAATTTATTGATGGATTGCGGGGTGAGCCCCAGGTGCCCCATTACAGGAATACCGGCGCTCACAATTTTTTTGACGGAATCCAGTACTTCCTCGCCTCCTTCCAGTTTTACCGTATGACCGCCACTTTCTTTCATGATGCGGATGGCAGATGCCAATGCGATCTCTGAATTGGATTGGTAGTACCCAAACGGAATATCCACCACGATCAGGGCCCTGTCGCGGGCTCTTACCACGCTCTGCGCATGATAGATCATTTGGTCGAGTGTGATGGGTAGTGTGGTGGTATGCCCAGCCATTACATTGCTGGCGCTGTCACCCACCAGAATAATATCGATTCCGGCTGCATCAAATAATTTGGCAAATGAATAATCATAGGCGGTGATCATGGAGATCTTTTCACCGGCAGCTTTCATTTTCTGTATGGTGTTGGTGGTGACTTTTTTAAATTCTTTCTCAGGAGCCATGTCAATGATAAAATTAGTTGTACAAAGTATAAAAAAAAACCACCATTATATTTTTTGTTATTTAAAAATATATACCTAAAGTTGTATCAGGTTTTGCAAAACTGATTTAACTCCAATCTCATCCATAAAAAATCTCCCTCCCGTTTAATTTTAACTGTAGGTCTGCGGTAAATTAATCAGTTGTTTTACGATGGTATTTTTACGTACAAGCAATTGCTTTGGTGGCCGAAGGCTGTCTAAAAATTAATCATTCCAGTTTCAGTTCAAACCTTCAATTACAAACTTTATTTATGACGAAAAAAAACTCCTTGCATAAAGGCAGGCTATTGCTTGCTTTGCTTCTAACGTGCCTGTGCGGCCTTAAGTCGGTAGGTCAGACGCCTCCCCCTTCTACCGTTTCTCCTATAGTAACCCGAGACGGGTTTTCACTGCAAAAGGCCACCTCGTTATCAAATGTAAAAACGGGGCAGGTATTCACTTATACCATCAGTTTTTCGATACCTGCAGGCAGCACCAATGTTACGCTATCAGATTTAATCAATCCTCCACTGGTAATCGACAATGTTATTATTCCAACCGGTGGCTATGTTGGTGCCGGTACCCCAGCAGTATCCACCGCGGGTAATACTGTGTCAGTTTTTTTTGCTTCGGTGCCAGTGAGCATAACAGGATCATTCCAAATTAATGTACACTTTCCTGTGACCAATAGTTGCCATGGATTAACTGTTCTAAACTCGGCATCATTAAGCACCCACACATTTGTGATTAAAACGGACAATGTATCCACCAGTGCAATCGTAAACAATCCGTGGAAAATCAAAAAAAAGCTAACGACTCCACTGCTCGTGAACAATACCTGTCAGCCACTCACAACCACTTATGGAACTACAACTGATACTGTAAAATATACTGTGGATATAACAAAAAACAGTTCAGCCATTATAGGTTCCGCTTCCCTTTACAATGTTTCATTAAAGGACCTCCTTCCATCTGGTGCAACTGTGATACCAGGAAGTTCCCCAAGTACCGCACTAACAACCACTTCAAACGTACCTCCATGCAGTATTGATAGTGCAGGTGTAGTTACCTTCAGCACACCATTCACGCTTGATGCAAGCACCAACCCGGTGTACACGCTGAGTTTTTATGTTGTTCACAACAATCTCGGCGCCTCGTCCTGCCAGGTAAACCGGATGGCGCTGAACGGGTATTACCATTGTGATACGACTGACTCCACCTACTATGCTGATACCGCCAGTGTAGGTATCCGGCTGATACCAGTCGATTCTTCAATCACCACGCTTTCGAAGACTGTTACGCTGGGCGGAAATGTTCCGGGATGCACCGGCACTTATAAGATCAGGGTAAGGAACTATGGCCCGGGAACGCTTCATGAATATGTTTTGCTCGACACACTGCCATCCTGTTTGATTCCAGGAACCGTAACAGCACCTGCCGGCTGTTCAATAACATTGATAAACACTTCACCTGTAGTATACGAGTTGAGAGCAAACCCAGGAACCTTTTTACCGCCACCTTCACCTGCCCAATATCACGACTATACGATCAGTTTCACAATCGGGAACAGTTGTTCTGGTACAGTGAGCAATACTGTGTGGGCTGACTCGGGCATAACAGGTAAGGCTACCTGCAATTTTCCATTGCTGCCGCCTGTTGTTAAACCATGTATCACCAAACAGATTTGCGGAACTACCGGAGCTTATGCAGTGGGTGACACAGTTCGTTTCCGGGTAAGAATACAAAACCTTGGTGCTGTACCGCTCCTTGGTTTCAATGTAACCGATGCGCTGGATGCAGCAAATCTCGAGTATATCGGCAACGAAGCTTATTATTATACTGCCACGTTAGACAACAACCAACAGTGCGGAGTTGCTTCTAACTGGCAGGCTCATGTAACCACGACTAATACTCCAGGTGCAACAAATCTTTCCTGGCATGTCGATACGATTAGAGTTGAATGTGGCTCCGTTGCCAATACTGCCTGCGGACAAGGGTATAATTTGCCAGCCTACTACATCGAGTTTTCTGTACGGATAAAAGATACGGCGGGTATCGGAAACATTCAGAATATTGCGACCATTCAGGGTGGAAACATTACCACGCCGGTGTGGGACGATGTTTCGTTTGTTGTGAACGGGAATTTAAATTACGGCATTAATAAAGCCGTGAGTGCGGATGGCGGTACTACATTTGGGCCTTCGGCAACCGTTGCTCCCGGCAGCACCATTCAATATCAGTTAGGCTGTACAAATCTTGGCATACCGCTGGCAATGCCGCTCATTGCCGACCTGTTGCCCCGGGATAATATCGGCGGTGTAATTTCAGATAATTTCATCCTGGCTCCTTTTGATCGGGGAAGTAATATTAATGTCGGGTATGATGCACTCGTGTCAACAAGCCATACGATCGCATCAGCGGGACAATCATACAGTTCAGCCTCAGGTATTACAACCCTGCCTGAACTGGGTGTAACTGTAAATACCAACCCAGCGGGATGGACAAGCACACCAACAACATCAACCGCAAATTTCGTCACTCATTTTTCACAGGCAATAGGCACTCTTCCTTTTACTTATGTATTTTCGGGAATTGTAGATCCCAATGCAACAGCAGAGGACAGGGCATGTAATACTTTTGCAATCAGGGGATCAGGAAAATACATGATCAACTATTTACCGTTCCTTGTGCCTCAGCCACCAGTTGAATCAAATGCTGCATGTATCGCTACAACTAAACCGGACTGTTGTGATCCTGTTGACATCCAGGTTCCCGGAGAAGTATGTGCTGGGTTTTCACAACAGTTCTGCGCAATAGACACCTGTGGAACTAATATATATACGTGGGATTTCGGTGATGGCACACCATTTGCCACCGGGAATTGTGTAAGCCATACTTATGCCAGCGCGGGCACATACTCTATTAAAGTAATCTGGAAAAATGATTGCAGGGAAGAATCCAAAAAATATGAGATCGTAGTGAAAGATTGCCCCTGCGATATTAAGGCCAGTGCTGAAATCACTGCCAACGGCAACACGATCACTGCAAATGCCGGAAGCACCACCAGTTCTTTACCGATAGTACTGTATGTTTGGGATTTTGGTGATGGTTCAATCGGAACAGGGTTGGTAGCAACACACACCTATGCTGCAGCCGGCAGTTATACAGTAACACTCACAGCCTACAGTATCACTCCACGAGGCGATGTTTGCGAATGTATAGACCGTTGCAGAACGGAGATTGTGGTAAACCCCCGGATCCTGGAAAATATTTTCAGGTGTGGAATTACAAGAAGGGAAGCGAAGGCTAACACAACGAAAGCTACCTCTATTGCAAGTGATTTCACGATCAAAGCAGTTCCAAATCCTTTCAGTAGCTATGTTACTGTTCGAATAACTCCTGCAGCATCCAATATAAAAGAAGCAAATGGAAATGTACTCGAGTTTGCAACCAGTAATGGCAGCACTCTGCAGAGCATCTCAGTGAAGGATATCAAAGCTCCTTTCACATTCCAGACAGGTGGGTACCCACCGGGTTCATACATCATCATGTTAAAAAACAATACAGGAAAAATACAGAGTATTAAGGTAGTCAAATTGCAATAAGAGAGACTTGTTTTTAGCACTTTCACCGGTTCAACCAGTCTTAAAAAGCAGGTGTAACTGGTGAAAGTGCTCTTTATTTCCCCTCCTTCACCTCATCCCACAAATGCCGGATAAGTCCATCAGCCAAACCGATTTTCGGCACATATATTTCCAGGGCGCCCGCCCAGCGCATTACATTAATATATATCGACAAAGCCGGCACAATTACATCTGCACGATCTTCCCGCAATGAATATTTTACGATGCGGTCTGCCAATGTAACACTACCCAGTTCTTTATAATAATCTCTCAACAGGTCAACGTGTAGCGGCTTGCCATCTTTTTTCTTGCTCATGGAGAACACCTTGTTGATGTTGCCGCCACTCCCGATCGCCACCACTTCTTTATGGCCTTTGGTAACGGCACGGATCGTGTCTTTCATCTCGTCCCACTCTTTATCCGTAACCATATTTTTCAACAAACGGATGGTGCCGATGTTGAATGATTTTTTGTAGATGAGAATATTGTTGCTGAAAAAAGACAGTTCGGTACTTCCGCCGCCTACATCAATATACAGGTAGCTGTGATCCCGGTCCATGTTTTCAGCCACATGATTTTCATAAATAAGGTTGGCTTCATAATCGCCGCTGATCACTTCGATGGCGATCTCTGTTTCAAGCCGCACTTTACGGATGATGTCTGAAGCATTCTTTGCATCCCGCATGGCGCTGGTGGCACAGGCCTTAATATGGCTTACGTCATAAGCATTACAAAGGTGCTTGAATGCTTTCATGGTTTGAAACATCATCGCCATGCGTTGCTTGGTGATGGAACCCTGTTCAAACACATCAAAACCCAGCCGCAACGGCACCCGCACAAGATTGAGCTTATTGAACACGGTGTCTCCTGCCGCATCGCGGCTTACTTCTGTGATCAAAAGTCTTGCTGCATTACTGCCGATATCAATTGCTGCCAATTTCAAATGAACCGTTGATTTTGATGAATCGTTAAACCCGAAAATACCTTCAGCAGCAAAGTATTACACCCACTGCAACAGGTTGTTGCCGGCAAAGATAGGCCTGTAAAATACTTTTACTGAAAAGAAACCCGCAGCAATATCTTATGTGGATAATTTGCGGAATAAGTAGTTATAGGTTTCCACCTGTGAACGTACTTTTTTTGTATTGCGGGGGTTTACATACTGGTTGGCAAGTTCATTGTCGAGCTTGCGGGCCTTAACATTATCCGATAATTGAATGTTGAGAATGTCTCTCAATTCCTGCTGGTTGTCTTTATCAAAGATCGGGCAGGCTGCCTCCACCCGGTGATCAATGTTGCGTACCATCCAGTCGGCCGAAGAAATATAGGCTTTCTCCTTCCCGCCATTGTGAAAGATCATCACACGTGCATGCTCAAGGTACTCGTCCACGATGCTCACCGCATGAACAGGTATTTTGAATTTATTATTTTCTGTGAGCATGCAGCAAATGCCCCTGATCACCATTTCGATGGCCACCCCCGCCCTTGCTGCTTCATACAGCTTTGTGATGAGTTGTTCATCGCTGAGCGAATTTACTTTAAGGGTGATGGAAGCTGCCTTGCCGGACCGGGCTGTTTTTATCTCTTTGTCAATAAGGGCGATGAGCTGGCGGCGCATGTTAACCGGGCTTACCAAAAGTGTTTTGCAGGCACGTAAATATTTGATTCTTGTTTTGGGTTGCTCCAGGTAATGAAAAATACGGTTTACATCCGCCATGATATGCCGGTTTGAGGTGAGCAGGCAATGATCTCCATATATCCTGGATGTACTTTCGTTGAGGTTACCGGTGCTTACAAAACCATAATGCGTGGTTTTGCCTTCCTGCACTTTTTTTATAAGGCATAGCTTGGCATGTATTTTCATATTAGCCACGCCCAGCAATACTTTCACGCCGGCTTCCTCCAGCTCATCCTTCCATTCAAGATTGGCCTCTTCATCAAAACGGGCTCGCAATTCAATGACCGCTGTAACCTGCTTGCCATTCCTGACGGCGTTGGTAAGCGCATTGATGATCTTGGAGCGGCTGGCCAACCGGTAGCAGGTGATCTTGATATGGGTAACCTCCGGGTCAATGGCTGCCTCGCGGAGGAGGTCGATCACGCTATCAAAAGAATGGTAGGGAAAATCGAGCAACACATCTTTTTGCAATACCACATCCGTTACCCTTTTAAAGTTTTTCAGCAACGGATGCACGAAGGGTTTTTTCCTTGGATTTTTCTGGCTGAAAACGGATTCGGGGAAATTGATAAAGTCCTTGAAATTATGGATGCGGCCACCCGGGATAAGATTGTCGTTATGGGCCAGTCCTAAGCGTTTAACCAGGTACGTTAGCAGGCCCGGGTCGATATCCTTATCATAGATAAACCTCACCGGCTTACCCTTTTTACGGTTCTTTAAGCCCTTTTCAATTTTCTGGATGAGCGAGGTGGAGATATCATTGTCGATATCGATCTCTGCATCCCTTGTTACTTTAATGATATGGGAAGAAAATGTATCATATCCAAAGAAAGAAAAGATAAATGGCAGGCAATGCCTGATGATATCTTCGAGTAAAATGATATGATGTTCGCCATCGGGTGAAGGCAGTGTGATAAACCGGGGCAATCGCCTGGCGGGAACAGATACCAGTGCGAAACGTTGCGGAATGGTTTTATCTTTCTTACTGAGTTTGCAGGCGAGGTAAATACTTTTGTCGCTGAGCGTGGGAAAATTATGAATACTCTCAATCATCAATGGAACAATATTGCCCCGTACTTCCTCGTCGAAATAGTTCAATACAAATTTCTTCTGGTCCCGCGTTAACTGTGTTTCATTAATAAGGAAGATCTTTTGCTTTTTCAGTTCCCGCAGTATGTCGTTCCAGGTGCGTTCAAATTGTTTCTGTTGTTCGAGTACAATATCCTGTATCTTCTCCAGGATCATACCGGGCGCCACTTCCAGGTGCATGTTGCGTGCCCTGCCCACTTCTATCATCCGCTGAAGCGTGGCCACCCGAACCCTGAAAAATTCATCTAAATTGCTTGAAAATATACCAAGGAACTTGATCCTTTCTTTTAGCGGAACCGTATCATCGGCGGCTTCCTGTAAAACCCTGTTATTGAATGACAGCCAACTGATATCCCTGGCTATCGTCTTTTGCTTTTTTACCCTGGTCATCGATCGTGATTTTCCTTAAGACATGCTTGCCAATTTTTAAAAGTAGCGATTTTGACTGTTCAGCAATATTAAATTTTGGTTTCCGGCAACGCTGAAAATTAACAGCACCTGTTATCACCAAACTTCTATTTCATTATCTTTGATTGGTTCATAACCCCCCTGCATTACGGCGGTACAAAACGCCTTTCGCCGGCATTGCAGTACGAAATTATTAAGTATGACAATTACCAAAGATGACAGGATTAACGGTATCAATATCGGGTTGATGCTGCTGAGCTGCGTAGCGGCCTTTATTATGCCCTTCGAGGTTTTTCTATTTGCCTACGCGGTGATGGGACCGCTGCACTACCTCACCGAAATCAGTTGGCTGCACGACCGCCAATATTTTACAAAAGGTAAATACGACAATATTGTTTTGTGGGTGATCGGCATCATCATCCTCCTCGAAAGTCTCGCCTACCGCAATCACTGGAACTGGCCCTTCAGCAGTGAATTTGGCAACAAGATTATTTTTGTGGCATTGGCCGGCTCGCTGTTGATGGTGTTTGTAAAAAATGTGCTGATCAAAGTGTTTGGATTGCTGTTTGTGCTGCTGGTATCGAATATTATTTTTCAGCCCGATGCAAGAGATGGGTTTGCATTTTTTATCGGCGCCCTGTTGCCCACACTGGTGCATGTGTATCTTTTCACGGGTTTTTTCATGTTGTATGGGGCGCTGAAAACACGCAGCAAAAGCGGCTTATGGTCAGTGCTGGTGTTTGTCGTGTGCCCGATACTGTTATATGCACTTTTCCAGGAAAAAACATTTGTACCCGTAAGCAGCTATGGGATGGATGCTTACAAAGCGGGTGGAGAGGGCTTTTTCAATACCAACCTTTCATTTTTACAGGAAATGTTTGGTGTTCATTTTCCACAACAAAAAGATGCCGCCGGCAACCTGTTATATTATGAATCCGGCCAACCGGCGCTCGACTACAGCAATGCTGCCAACGTGGTGTTTCATTCGCAGGCGGGCATCCTGTTGATGCGGTTCATTGCATTCGCCTATACCTACCATTACCTGAACTGGTTCAGCAAAACTGAAGTGATCCGCTGGCACAAAGTGCCGAAATCCCGGTTTATCGCGGTGATTATTTTATGGGTGGTGTCCCTGGTCCTTTACGGTATCAATTATTCACTCGGCCTTCGCTGGCTGTACTTCCTGAGTTTCTGCCATGTATTACTCGAATTCCCGCTGAACGTTGTATCAGTAACAGGCATTGGTAAGGAACTGATGTCTATCTCTAAAACAGGATTCAGGCCCGCGCTGGTAAAGGCTAAATAGGCGGGATTAAGTACTGGTCCTGGTTTTATTGTGATGGGCAGAAAAAAAAGTCAAAAACATATCCACACCGGTACATTTCAATCAATAAACAGCGGTAAAATTCGTTATAGTCCTGCCGGGAGCCGATAAAATGCTGAAAACTAACTGTATCTAAAGAATGGCATCATTTTTTCATAACAGGCACTCCTGAAAAGCTTTGGTATATTTGCGCATTTTATTACGCTGGCGATCCCACCCTCCGAAAACCGTTAACTAATTTTTTGACGGCAGTTTACAGGCAGCAACCAGGCTACTGCAAGCATCCGTAAGGATTTAAAGGCTGATTTGGCACGATTCCAATCTTATGCAAAAAATATTTGTAGTAACTGCTTTGTTGATGAGTTCCTTTTTTCTGAAGGCTCAAACCTTTAATGGAACCGGCGGAGCAGTTCCGGGTAGCAGCACGGTTCCAACCTGCTTCCCGCTCACCGTTACCGGGGTGGGCAATATCGACGATGTGGTGCATGGGCTTTCAGGTGTATGCCTTAACATGACGCACCCGGTAACCTTTGACGTTGAAATCTTATTAAAAGCACCAGATGGAACCACCATTCCACTTTCCGTGCAAAATGCCGGTGTTAACTTCACCAATACATGCTTCAGTGCTACAGCCACCACTTCGATCAAGTTTTCAAACGCATCACACACAGGGACATTTATCCCGGAAGGATACCTCGGAGCAGTGAATGATGGACAAAGTGCCGATGGCACCTGGAATCTCTGCATTCAGGATCGTCGCAACTCAGGTAGCTCAGGTTCCCTTTTGAACTGGAGTCTCACTTTCAGCAACACGCCCGCCCCGCTTCCACCGGCCATTCCTGCCTGTGCAAACACGCTGCCACCCAATTCTTCCTGCAGCAATGCCACTGCAGTATGTGATTTTAACGGGCTGTGTGGCAACACTTCCGGCTCTACCATACAGGATTGGCCAGGATCAGGATTAAACGGCCCCTGTTTCGGTTTAGAGAACAATTCATTCCTGAAATTCATTGCTTCCTCCACTTCTGCCACTTTTACCGTATGGGTTCCAACAAATACACATGGAAACGGAGGTGGCATCCAAATGATATTTTTCAGCGGCACCTGCGGCTCCGGCGCCGTGTCAAGCTATGGCTGTTACCCGCATATTTTTCCTTACCAATCCGGCTCTCCCCTACCTACGCTGATCACTGCTACCGGGCTAACTCCCGGGAATACCTACTATTTAATGTTTGACGGTTTTGGAGGTGATGCTGCCAGTTTCGTGATCGCCGCCAATTCAGGCATTGATGTGATCAACGTTACACCGGCTGCTCCTGCTATCTGCAGGGGCCAAAACGTTAGTATGACCGCATCGGGGAGTGACGGCAGTTATAGCTGGAGCCCCGCAGGCGGACTTAATACAACAACCGGTGCCACCGTATCCGCTTCGCCGGTTACTACAAGTACCTATACCGTTAGCTCTGTAAATTCAAGTGGCTGCTCGCTTACTACTGATGTAACCGTTACCGTTAGTGATCCACCGGTAGTGAATGATCCGGTTGCCGCCGATACACAGCGTGTTTGCCAGAATGGAACCATTCACAACCTGCAGGTGACTGCTGCGCCAGGCAGCGGAACGATCACACAATACCAATGGTACCTAAGCCTGACCAATTCAAATAATACCGGCTTCGCCATACCCGGCGCCACCAGCTCCACCTATTTACCCTCTACATCCAATATCGGCACCTTATACTTTTATTGTAAGGTTACTAACTCCAATGGATGCTCAGACACTTCTTCGATCATTGGTGTATTGGTGGTAAGTGCTCCGTTAACTACCCCCGCGGCAAGCGCCACCGTGCAGCCTACCTGCCTGGCTCCTACCGGAACTATTGTGGTAACAGCTCCTGCGGGTGCTTCCATCAAGTACAGCAATGGAGGTGCCTTCCAACTAAGCAATACTTTCAGTGGATTGGCACCTGGCAGTTATAACATCACGGCAACGGATACCCTGAAAGGTTGTACCAGCCCGGTAAAAGTGGTGGTGATCGATCCCATACCAACCGAAGCAGCTCCTTCGGCCTCTGCAACTGTGCAACCAACCTGTGCGGTTCCTACGGGCACCCTCACTATTACAGCGCCACTCGGGGCCAACTACGAATACAGTACAGGCGGACCTTACCAGGCTGGCGTTGTGTTCAGCGGACTGGCAAACGGCACCACTTATAATGTTACTGTAAGGAACCTGTCAACAGGTTGTATTTCCAACGCAACACAGGTTACGATCAATCCAATCACAGGTGCACCGGCTGCCCCTGCTTATAACCAGGTACAGCCCGATTGTAATACCAACACCGGGTCGATAACGATTACCAGCCCCCTGGGTGCTACCCTTGAATACAGCATCGGTGGTGCTTACCAGTCATCAATCCTGTTTACAAGTCTCAGTGCCGGAAGTTCTTACCCGCTCACGGTAAGGGATATCAATACAGGATGTGTTTCATCACCAACAACCGTAACCGTGAACGCCATACCTGCTGAAGCAGCACCAGTGGCATCGATCACAACACAACCCACCTGTACAGTTCCGACGGGAAGTATAACAATTTCATCACCTGTTGGTGCCAACTATCAATACAGTGCCGGCGGTGCTTACCAGGCAGGAACCGTGCTAGCCGGCCTTGCGCCGGGAGCGCATAACATTACCGTAAAAAATTTAACCACAGGTTGTATCTCCCCGGCTTTACCACTTACGATCAACGCAGTACCAAATGAGCCTGTGCCGGCTGCCTCGGTAACGGTGCAGCCTACCTGCATTTTACCAACCGGTTCAGTAACAGTTAGCGCACCCGTTG
>CAYVLT010000014.1:0-7060 GCA_964452405.1 uncultured Ferruginibacter sp. | reverse complement strand
TAAAAAATTTAACGACCGGTTGTATCTCCCCGGCGTTACCACTTACGATCAACCCGGTGCCAACAGAGCCTGCACCGGTAGCCTCGGTAACGGTGCAGCCTACCTGCGCTACACCTACCGGTACCGTTACGATCTCCGCACCATTAGGTACAGGCTACGAATACAGCATTGGTGGACTGTTCCAGGCTGGCACCAGCTTTACCGGCTTGACACCTGGCATTAGTTACGGTGTTGTAGTAAAAAATATTTCCACCGGTTGTGTTTCTGCACCAGTATCGCTCACTATTGGTCCGATCTCAGGTACACCAGCCGCTCCCACACTCAGCCCGGTAGTACAACCTACCTGCAATGTCGCCACTGGTTCAGTCACGGTGAGTGCCCCGATCGGTGCAAACCTGGAATTCAGTATCGGCGGTGTTTACCAGTCTTCTGCAACTTTCACCGGTCTTACCCCGGGCAACTATGCGATTACAGCCAGGAATACAGCGACCGGCTGTATTTCAGCAGCAACAAGTGTTACCATCAACGTGATTCCTACAGAACCTGCTCCCGTTGCGTCGGTAACCACGCAACCAAATTGCACCGTCACAACAGGCACCATTACAGTTACAGCACCTGCCGGCGCCAACTACGAATACAGCGTTGGAGCTGCTTACCAGGCGGGCGCCCTGTTTACCGGGCTTACTGCCGGTTCAACCTATAATGTAACAGTAAAAAATTTAACAACCGGTTGTATCTCGGTTGCAGTTCCGTTAACGGTTGACCCGCTTCCTGCAATACCTGCTGCACCTGTAGTATCAACACCTTCGCAACCGGATTGTAATACACCGTTCGGCACGATCAATGTTTTATCGCCACTCAATGCCGCTTACGAATACAGTGCCGGCGGAAATTACCAAAGCAGTGTTACATTCAACACGCTTACACCAGGAGGAACTTTTGCCATCACTGTAAAAGATGTTACCACAGGCTGCATTTCGCCGGCAACCAGCGTTACTGTAAATAATATATTGCCGGTTGATCCGCCGCTGGTGGTGAGCCCGGTTACTTATTGCCAGAACGCAACCGCAGGTCCTTTAACTGCAACCGGTACTAACCTTCTATGGTATACAACCAACACCGGTGGTGCCGGTTCGCCTGCAGCGCCCACTCCTTCTACCACCACAGCCGGCAATACATTTTATTATGTATCACAAACCCTGAATGGGTGCGAAAGTCCGCGGCGTGCCATTACCGTAACCGTAAATGTTACCAGCACTGCTGTGGCAGGATTCAGGTATATCCCTGATACTGTTTGTTTAAATGGCATCAACCCGGTACCGGCCTACGATCTTGGCTTTACAACTGGTGGCAGTTTCACTTCCTCACCAGCGGGCCTGAGCATCAACGGAAGCTCAGGCGACATCAGTCTTTCAACTACTGTTGCCGGAACTTATAACGTGACTTATAATTATCCCACCACCGGCTGTATCAATGGCAACAGTGCCAGTGCCAGGATTACATTGCTACCGGCAGTTAATACTGTTACCGTATTTTCATATTCCTCCCCGGTTTGTAAAAATGCACCGTTGTTATTGCCACAAACGGCGAGTGGTTTTACTACAGGAGGCAGTTTCACTTCATCAAACGGGCTTTCGATCAACAGCAGCACCGGCGGTGTAGATCCTGCAGCCAGCACACCGGGACAATACCAGGTTGCTTACCGCTTGTCGCAGGTAGGTTGCAGGCCCAGTTCCACCAATTTTTCTTTCATTACCATTGTTGACACCAGTTCGCCGGTTACAAAATTCACTTACAGTGCCACGGATGTTTGTATGAGTGCCGGTATCAATCCTACTACTATAAAGGCCGCTAATTTCAGTGCAGGCGGCAGTTTCAGCGCCAGCCCTGCCGGATTAAATATCAATGCCACTACAGGAGATATCAATATTGGCCTGAGTGTACCGGGCGTGTATAAAATCGTGTATGCGATTCCGGCATTGGCCTGTCAATTGCCAGGGCGTGACAGCGTCACTTTCATCCTGAGAGCGTACGGAAACCCGGTAACTGATTTTTCTTATTTCAGCCCGGTTTGTAAAGGAGATGATTCAGCTGTAGCTGTAAAAGATATCGCATTTACCGGCGGCGGCACCTTCACTTCATCCGCAGGCTTATCCATCAATGCAACCAGCGGGGTGATCAACCTGCAACAGAGTTTACCGGGTTCATACCTGGTTCGGTATGATGTAAACCAGGGCATTTGTAATCCTGCAGGATTTGGCACCGCACCGATCGAAATTCTTGCACGCCCCGCGTCTCCAAGCGGAACATCCGCGGGAATCTGCGGACCGGGCGTGGTTACACTTTCTGCGCAGGCACTCGGCACCGTTAGTTGGTACACCGATGCAGGCTTATTGAACCAGGTAAACGTGGGAAATTCGTTCAGCACTTTTGTAAACAGCACCACCCCTTATTTTGTTACCAATACGATCGGCACCTGTGAAAGTGAACCTGCGATATTAAATGCAGTGGTAAGCCCTGTGCCGGCCACCCCCTTCCTGGGCAACGACACTTCTATTTGTCCCAATGACAGGCTGGTGTTATATCCCGGCCCATATAACGCCTACCTGTGGCAGGATGGCTCTTTAAACAATAGTTATACCGTTACAGGAAGCGGTTTATATAAAGTGATTGTAAGTACAGGCGTGGGTTGTGAAGACAGCACCAGCATACAGGTTACGGTACTGGATAACTGCGGCGATATTCTTTTCCCGAACGCCTTTACTCCTGAAGGAACAAACAAAACATTTGGCGCCCTTGGCAACCTGTTTACCGTAAGCGATTATCACCTGCGTATTTATAACAGGTACGGGCAAACGATATTTGAAACGGCTGATCCTACGCAAAGATGGGATGGAACCTTTAAAGGTAAACCCGTGAATTCAGGCACTTATGTGTATATGGCCAGCTATGTGTACAAAAACAGGTTGAGTAAAGTGCAGAAAGGTACCGTGATTTTGATACGGTAGTTAGGCAGCCTAATAAATTACCTGGCAGGACTGCCACTCACATATTTATTTCCCCTGATGTAAAAACGGTAAGGCTTTGCTGCGTCGGCCCCGGCGCTGTCGACCCCAATCCGTTTACTTACACCTATAATAGAAGGTGGTAAATAAAAATTATCCCCGGCCAGGTAAAGTTCTTTACCGGTTAAAGTAATACCGGAATGAATTTTTGAAATGCCCAGGGCCTTACTTACATTTCCCGGGCCTTTTGTAATACCGCTGTCACCTGCAGCTTTACCGGTTCGCTCCTGCATTATTTCAATTCCCTGCAATGGTTCCGCGGCCCTGATCAACACGGCATCCGGAATTCCCTGCCGGTTGGTAACCACGTTAAACAGGTGGTGCATGCCATAACAGATATATACATAAGATATGCCTGCTGGTCCATACATGTGTTCATTACGGGTTGTTCGCCTGCCACCGAATGAATGGGATGCCTTGTCAACCAATGCCACATAAGCTTCCGTCTCCACGATCCTTGCAGCAGTAAAGGCACCGGAAAAATCGGTGACTATAATTTTCCCCAGCAGGTTACGGGCGGTTTGCACCACATTGTCGCCGCTATAAAAATCAACGCCTAATTTCTTCAACTTAAAGCTTAATTTTAGCAACAAAGATAAGCGGGTGAATGAAAGCAATGAAGCACAGAAATAACCGTGTCAGTTTGTTCAGCAAAAGATTATCTTGCCGCCGTCGAAAAATTAAGTAATGCTCAAGGAAATCATTATCGCCATACAATCCTATGTTGCAGCCCACCGCTTTATCATCAAGCATAAGCTCTGGCAATGGATACTGATTCCCGGGCTCATTTATGCGATTCTTTTTTTTGCCGGCGTTTTCCTTTTCGGTAAAAGTTGCAATATCGCCATCCATTACCTGTTCGAGGTGACGGGCCTTGGGAACTGGATGAAAACGAACTCTGAGAGCTGGCTGAATTTCCTGTTCATCTTCGGAGGCTATATTTTATGGCTGGTGATGATGATGTTTTATTTTTCGCTCTTCAAATACCTGTTCCTGATCGTAGGTTCCCCGCTCTTCGCCTACCTCAGCGAAAAAACAGAGGCCATCATCGAAGGCAAGGAATTTCCTTTCAGCTTTAAACAATTGCTACACGATATCGGCCGCGGCATCCGCATCGCATTAAGAAACACACTGTGGCAAACCGTGTACACTATCTCGATCCTGCTGTTGTCGCTGATCCCGGTTGTGGGATGGTTCACTCCTTTTTTTGCGTTGCTGATTGAATGCTATTATTTCGGATTTTCAATGCTCGATTACAGTTGTGAACGAAACCGCCTTTCTCCCACACAAAGCATTGCCTTTATCGGGCAGCACAAAGGCCTTGCCATCGGCAACGGGATTGTTTTCTTTCTCATGCACATGGTGATATTTGCAGGATGGATACTTGCCCCCAGCTATGCCGTGATCGCTGCCACTTTGAGCCTGATCAAAACAAAAGAGTAAGTGAACGGAATGAATAATATCGTATACATTGTTCCCAGCGTACTGCACGAATCTGCCACTCACAGCATTCCGCCTTATGTAATAGACGCTGTAAAAGATTGCCAGGTGATCTTTGCCGAGAACGAAAGAACTGCCCGCCGCTTTTTAAAATCCATCTGCCGCGAAATTGTGATTGATGATTATGAATGGTTCGCCATTCACAAAGCAGAGGAAGAACAAAAACAACACTTCAAACAAAAATTACAGGAAGGAAAAAATATTGCCATCATCAGTGAAGCGGGCTGCCCGGGTGTGGCTGATCCGGGACAGGTGCTGGTGGAGTTGGCGCAACAAATGAACATTACGGTTAAACCACTCGTTGGCCCCAGCTCAATTTTACTGGCATTGATGGCAAGCGGGATGAACGGCCAGCATTTTGAATTTGTCGGGTACCTGCCCATTGAACAACAGGAAAAAATTAAAGCAATCAGGGAAATGGAACTGGTTTCCCGAAAAAAAAGAAGCACACAAATATTTATTGAAACACCATACAGGAATGATCAACTGATCGATACGCTGCTGAAGACCTGTCACCCGGCCACCAGGCTCTGTATTGCATCGGCACTCACCGGTGCAGAGGAGTATGTGAAAACAAAAACAGCAGCCGCCTGGAAACAGGAAAAAATATCACTGCACAAAATCCCCGTCATTTTCTTATTACTGGCAGACTGAGATCACCTTGCCACCGGCTTCATCGAAATGATCTTGTCTACAATAAACTCGCTGTACCCCCGCCAGGGAATGGCAGATTTGAATTCTTTATAATGCAGATCGAAATAACTGCCGCTGTTGTTCATCAACACATTTGCAATGCTGTCATTTTCCACGGAAAACTCAAACTCGTAAGATTGTATGCTGCCCGGTTGTTGAGAACGGATGCCACTCTGTATCAGTTTTCCTTCATAGGTTTTAAAGATGTTTCCCTTTCTAACCACGTAGTTGAGTTCGCCTGATTTAACGCCTTCCCCGAAAACATAGTAATACTTCCACCAGAATAAAACGATCAACACAACGATGGAGATAAACGTGAGCCATCTTAAAAATCTTTTGAAACCACTTGGTCGGGCAGAATGAATTTTTTGCGCCTGCAGTTCAGTCATAGCTATCAGTTTACTTGCAAGTTAACTATAATCCATACTTGTCAACCAAAAAAATAAGCGCTGCCATATTGCCTGCAGCAAGGTGCAACTCACGCCGGCTCACTGTTTCAAACACATCAGTGGCAGCATGATGTATATCGAAATAACGCTGGGAATCCGGGTTCAGTCCACACAACGCTGTGCCCTGGTCTTTTAAATGCCCTACATCAGACCCACTGCCTTCCCGTGAGAAATAGTACACACCATAGGGCAGGAACAAAGGTTTCCAGGGAGCTATTTTTGCAAACTGTTCATCACTTACCTCAAAGCTGAATCCCCTGGGAGTAAATCCACCTGCATCGCTTTCAAGCGCAAACAACTGGTGTTCGTTATTTTTCTTTGCAAGCGTGGCATAGGCTGCGCCGCCCCTGCCGCCATTTTCCTCGTTCATGAACATCACCGCACGGATGGTTCTTTTAGGAACGATGCCTGCAGCCCTGAACGCCCGCAACACTTCAATACTTTGCACCACACCCGCTCCATCATCATGAGCACCTTCTGCCAGGTCCCAACTGTCGAGATGACCACCCACGGTAATGATCTCACCCGGATAATCACTTCCCCTGATCTCGCCCACCACGTTAAAGGAAGCTGCATCCGGAAGGAGGGCACAACTGGTTTTGAAAAAAGCTTTGAGCGGCATTTTCAACTTCAGTTGCCTGCTTAACCAGTTGGCATCATTCGTACTGATCGCAACTGCAGGAATACGGGAAAAAGAATCGTTGTAAACGGTTACACCGGTATGCGGATAGTCGTCGGGGTTAATGGCCAGTGATCTTACCATGGCACCAATGGCCCCATATTTAGCCGCAATCGTGGGCGCACCCCATCTTGCAACACCGCTTTCACCATATGCTGAAAAAACTTCAATATGTTCCTGGTTCATCGGGAAGTTGAGGAATACGATCTTTCCACGTAACAAAGTTCCCATTGAATGCAGTTCCTGCATGTTGCGTACTTCCACCACACCGGCGCTTATACCGTTTGCGCCGGTACCCACGCTGTTGCCCAAAGCACAAAGTTTCAACGGGTACTTTTTTCCGCCGGCAAATTGTATGTAGCCCGTTTCCCTGGCGCCACGCACCCAATGCGGCACTTTGCAGGGTTGCAGGTACACGGTATCCGCACCGGCCGCCCTGAGCATGGCTGCAGTTGCTTCCACCGCCCTTTGTGCATTTGCTGAGCCGCTTAACCGGGGACCGATCTTTTTGCAGATATAGCGCAGGTTTTCATAAGCGCCTCCATTATTCAGCACTTCATCTACAATTTTTTTCACCATCGCCGAATCTGTATCCTGCGCCTGGCATTGAAAACAAAGCAACATACCAACAAAGGTGACCAGGTTTTTTACACGCCTATATTATTTTGTTTTTT
>CAYVLT010000013.1:0-33732 GCA_964452405.1 uncultured Ferruginibacter sp. | reverse complement strand
ACAGTTATTCCCTCACTTTTATCCAAAATAAAATCAAAGGATTTATCAACTGCCAGCTTTTGAATGGCGGTGTATACCCGGTCCTGGATGGGTTTGATGAGTTCCTGCCTTTTTTTGAAAAGGTCGCCTTCAAAGCCAAAACGCTTCTTCTGCAGGTCTCTCAATTCTTTCTCTTTGTTGTACAACTCATCTTCCCGCTTTTTTTTCAACTCATCACTCAGCATCACCTGTTCTGCATCATAATCCTTGTACATTTTATCTAGTGCCGCCTGCCTGGTTTCTATTTCCTGCTGCCACTGGGCGCTGTACTGGTCAAGCTTTTTCTGGGCATCTTTATATTCAGGCAATTTTTCAAGAATGTATTTTGAATCAATCACCGCATACCGCTGTGCATTTACATATACCGCCATCACCAGCAGGCAGGCAGTAAGCAAAAGATATTTTTTCATGGTGTAATTTTTATGGTGCAAAGAAACAAATTAAAGGCAAATTATTGCGGTTCCTGGCCCAGCATGAAGGTAAACTTATATGCATTTTTCAATGGTTCCCCGGCTTTTATACGGTCAAATCCGATACCATAGTCAAAGCCAAGTAAACCAAACATTGGCAGGAAGAAGCGCATACCCACACCCGCCGAGCGGCGCAGTTTGAATGGATTATAATCTTTAAAGTCGTACCAACCGTTCGCCGCTTCAAAAAACGCCAATCCATAAATGGTACTGCTGGCGCTGGTGCTGAACGGATAACGCAACTCAACCGTGTATTTATTAAAGATGGTAAAGAACTGCGTTTGAGTTACATTTTCAGGGTTCACTTTAGGGTCAGAGCTTGAGTAAACAGGGTATCCCCTGTGTGCAATGATATCGTAACCCAGTAAGCCGTAGTTATTACTTAAACCTGCATCGCCCAATTGAAAACGCTCAAAGGGTGAAATGTCTTTTTTACTGTCGTACTTGCCGATGAAACCATATTTAGCTGCCACTTTTAAAATAAACTGGCGGTTTTTATCTACGCCCTTCGCCATCCCGATTGGCACATAATATTCGCCGGTGAACAGCCATTTATGAAATTCGGGCAATTTAAACTGGTTGTCCGTTGGTTTTACCCAGCCCAGCAAGGTGTACGGAAGGGTGAACTGGCCACTGAGCATAAAGTTAGATCCGCCGGTGGGGAAGATCGGGCTTCCGGTTGCTGCATAACGGGCGAGTGCCAGTTTCAAACTGATGTTGGTGGAGGTTCCATCACTCAATCCACCAAAACCACTCACTGCATAATTCCTGAGTTTATATTGCTGGAAGTTAAGCGACGTGGTGAGGGAGAAATAATCGTCGGGCCATTTCAGTTGCTTACCGAGTGCCACGCTGGCGCCGAGTATCCGCAGGAAAGAAGTGTCGCCACAGGCGCTGCAATACAGGCCGGTATTATAATCGTAGGCGTTGGATTGTTTGGTATTGTAAAAGCTTACCGAAAATGCATTCCTTTTTTTACCGCCGAGCCATGGTTCGGTGAAAGAAATATTATAGGTTCTGAATGCACGTCCATTTGACTGGATCCTGGCACTTAACTTTTGGCCACTTCCTGATGGTAAAGGATCCCAGGTGCTCTTATTGAAAATATTATTGATCGAAAAGTTGTTGAACGTAATACCCAGAGTACCGGTAAGACCGATACCGCCACCAAAGCCGGCAGAGAGCTCAAGCTGGTCATTAGATTTTTCTTCCACGGCCCAGTTGATGTCTACCGTTCCGTTGTCAGAGTTAGGAACAATGTTGGGAACAATTTTTTCCGGGTTAAAAAAGCCGAGCTGGCCCAATTCCCTTTGCGTACGGATGATATCAGAACGACTGAATTTTTCACCGGGCACCGTTCTCAACTCACGGCGGATCACATAGTCTTTTGTTTTGTCATTTCCACTGATATCTACTTTTCCAATCGAAGCCTGCGGGCCTTCCGTCATACGGATCTCAAAGTTGATGGTATCATTATACACCGAAGTTTCAACGGGGTCAACCCTGAAAAACAGGTATCCATCATCCATGTATAAACTCTGGATATCGCCTCCATCGGCGCTGGGTATCTTACCCAGTTTTTTATTGAGCAGCTCCGCATTGTAAATGTCTCCTTTCTTAATACCAAGTAAAAGGTTCAATACTGAATCGGAATACTTGGTGTTGCCGCGCCAGGTTAAATCTCCAAAATAGTATTTACTGCCCTCGCTCACTTTGATATGGATATCAAGATTACCATCTTTATTGGGAATGGTTTTATCGTCAACAATCACCGCATCCCTGAAACCTTCTGAATTGTAAAAATCGAGCAGCTTTTCTTTGTCTTCCTGGTATTTCTCCAGGTTGAATTTTGCAGAACTGAATAATTTAAAACGGAAATAGGGATCAATCGCATTCATGGTTTTTGTGATCGAAAGAAACCCATAATCTTTCAGGTATTCCTTAAAGGTGGTGTTGTGGAGTGTATCGTTGTAAGGACTGATATACTTAGGCGGGTAAAGTGTGAATCTTGATTTTTCTTTGGTGCCCTTCATCTGCTTTTTCAACTTGCTGTCGGGTATTGCATAGTTGCCGGCGAAATTGAGGGAATTCACTTTTACCTTATTGCCTTTGTTGATGGTAAACACCAGCACCACTGCATTGGGCACCCCTACTGCCGGTTGTTCTTTCATGGTTACTGTTACATTACCATAAGATTTGTCGGCATAAAATTTACGGATGGCATCAATGGCGCTTACCTTCATATTTTCAGTAACCACACGATCCCGCAGCAGCGCCGTTTTTGTTTCAAGATCATCTTTCTCTCCTTTTTTTATTCCAACGAATTTTATGTCTGATAATCTTGGTCTTTCAGTTACGGCCAGTTCCACGTATAAATTAGTGCCAACCAGGTTGGTTAAATTCACCTGCACATCTGCGATCAGGTTTTGCTTCCACAATTTGGTGATGGCTTTGTTAAAGGCATCCGTACCAGGTATCTGTACTTTATCGCCCACGGCCAGCCCTGAAATGGAAATGATAAGGTTTGGATCGAACGACTGGTTACCGGTAACTGTAATACCGGCAATGGTATATTCTTTTGGAATCCTGCTGTTGAATATTTCCAGTAATTGAGGGTTGATAGAAGTATGAGGAGTATCGGTAATTACCTGGGCGTTGACCACTTGGCTGAAAAAAACGGTGACTACGATAAATAGGAAGTTCTGGTAAATCCGCTGCATCAATTATTTTTTACGGTCGGCAATATACTTGCTATTATTAAAACTATTTGTTAAACCACTACTTGCGATGTTTGTGTAACAGGCTTCCAGGCCTGCTTCTCAACACCTGTTTTGTTATTTAGCAAGCTTTTCTTCGCTGCTTATTTGTGCGCCGGTTTTGCCAAACCGTCTTTCTCTTTGTTGAAAATCGAGGATGGCTTCGTACAGGTTGTCTTTCCTGAAATCGGGCCACCGGGTGTTGGTGAAATACAATTCCGCGTAAGCCAGTTGGTACAGTAAAAAATTACTGATCCGGTACTCACCACTGGTTCGTATCATCAGTTCAGGATCAGGAAAACCACTTGTGGCGAGGTAATTCTGCAACGTTTCCTGGGTGATGGCGCCGGGTTCGAGCGTGCCCTTTTGTACATCTGCCGCAATATTTTTTACAGCATTTACCAGCTCCCACCGGCTGCTGTAACTCAATGCCATTACCAGGTTTAACCCCGAATTGGCGGCGGTTTCCTGCAATGCTTCTTCCAGGGCCTGCCTGGCGGTGGCGGGCAACATACCCAGGTCGCCTATCACATGCAGTTTGATGTTGTTTTTATTAAGGGTGGGCACTTCCTTGCGAATGGTATCCACCAGTATTTCCATCAGTCCGCTTACTTCTGTAGCCGGTCGGTCCCAGTTCTCTGTACTAAAAGCATACAGGGTAAGGTATTCAACTCCCAATTCGGCACAGCCCTCCACAATATTCCGCACACTCTCCACGCCGTGCAAATGACCAAAAAGGCGGTCTTCCCCTTTTTCCTGCGCCCACCTGCCATTGCCATCCATGATGATGGCAATATGCCTTGGTAAACGTTTCAAATCGATCTTATCCCTTAAACTCATAAATAACTGATAAGCGAACTGCTGATTGAGGCGGCAAAAGTAATGAAATTTAGTTGGAATAGGCGTTTGAGAGAAAAGCTTGTTGCCTGATCCTTGTCATTGGCATAGAAAGGAACAAGGCCCGTTAAGGGCCTTGCAAACAGGTGCCCGACTTAACCGTTTCAACGCTGTACCAGTTTTCCCTTGTAGGCAACTTTGTTGATGAACAATGTATAAAAATAAATCCCTGCCGGCAGGTGACCGATATTAAACTGTTGGGTATTATAAAAGCTGGCCACACTGGTTCCGGCAACCCCATAAATCCTGATCTCATCTGCCAACACCACTTGCCCGTTTTGGGTACAGCGGTACAACCCGGTGCCCGGGTTTGGGTATATCAACACGCCTGTTGCAGGATCGGCAGCGGCAGCGCCGGAGGCACAATTTGCCCTGGCCTGCACAAAGGCAGCCTCGTCGCCCAATCTTTTCGTAACTGAACAGTTTTCAGCGGTGGTAAGGGTTACCACGGCGTTGTTGGAGATATATTCGGGTAATTCCACGCTTTGCCGGTTCTTATAACTGTACCAGTTTTGCGCATCATACACCAACCATTGCAGGTTGCTGCCATTGCCTGCAGCCTGTAAACGGGCAATGCACCCATTGTTTGTTTTTACAACCGTGGCAGAAAAATCAGCCTCGTTACAGGGCTTGCGCCGGGCATACCATTGAATGTTTGATATGTTGGCAAAACAAAGCCGGTATTGCTCCATTTTAAAAGCCTGCCAAAAACCACCCGCACTGCCGGCAGGCACCTGCAGGTAAAAGAGTGCTGAATCGGAAAAGCTTGCCAATTGCGGTTGTACGGCATTAAGCTGATCGTCTTTAAAACAAAAGGCTTTACTCACTGCTTCCGGCGTTGCAAAGCCGGTTCCTCCCGGGTTCGAATTATCCAGGCTGAAATAAACCCGGTCGATACCGGGTGGCACATAAAAGTAACCAGGCAGACTTAACAGGTTGCCCCGATAGTTTTCGATGCTGTTGCCCAAAAACCCACCGTTGCGGAAAAAATAATTGCCGTTGGTAGTAATGCTGATGGCTACACTGGATTTATATTTTGAAATGATGGAAAGTTTATAAGTGCCGGCTTCCGGTAAAGCGATGTACAGGATGCCCTGCCCGGCGGTTTGATCAATTGAAATATCTTTAATTACGCCCGGTGTTTTGCCGGTTGCTTCAACGGTAAAATTGAGATATCCTTTACCTGGCATGGCGAACTGCGGTGTGTATTTCAACGTAAAACTACCCGGCTTATCGGCCAGCAGGTAGAATTCGCTTCGGGCAGTATAATCCTTGGCATTGGTATATCCCACCTGCACATCAATTTTTTCAGGTATTACCAAACCTTTTGTGTCAAAAGCACCTTTGATTGTTTCAGCAGGGAGAAAACGATAGCCTTGTATTATTGCGGATTGCTGGTTAATATCGCTGTCGAAATTGGCGATGATCTCTTCCGTGCTGAGCAAAGGCAGTTGTCCATCCTGGTAGTCGGAACCGTTGCGGATATTAAACCGCGTGAATATTTCGTCGGCAACGTCATACCGGTTTACAATATCGTTGATGAGAAAATAACTGTTTACCAGTTGTAACTGGTTGATGCGGGCAAGGTAGAGGCAAAGTGCCGCTGCCTTATCTCTCTTTTGAGTAACGGGCCGTTGATCAAAACTCCAGTCGTAATACAACAACATGTAATGTAAAAAGGCTTTTAATTCATTTATCCTTTCTTTGATTACCGGGGAGGATTGCGCTGTAGCAGCCGCTGCTTCCTGCACCAATCCGAAATAAAACGGCAGCTTGTACTTATTATCCGGAAGATAGTTGCCAAGTGTAATGGTTTCATCGCTGCTCCAGTAGCGCAACAATTCATAAATGATCGATGAGGCTTCGCCAAAAAGTGACTGGCAAAAATCCCGCAATGAATGATCAATGCCGGTATTGTATTTCAAAGACTCGTTGGCCGCTGCTAAAAATGGCAGGCTTGCAAATTTTGAGGGTGCTGCTTCCCATACGATTCCCTGGCTTTTCTTTTCCCTCAGCCTGTTCACTGTGTTTTCAAGATCGGGGAGGTAAAAGGCGGGCGTTTCGCCACTCCATTGGGCCAGGTTGAGGTAATGATATTCTGAAATGTTTTTGGAGCGGCCGTACCAACGGTTCAGCAAACCTCCGGCACTGGTTTCAAACTGGAACGCCGTGGATACCACCTGGATATCAATCGACGGATCTATCTGTATACCGGCAGAAGGAACATCCGCATGCCCGTCGTAGGCATACAACTGGAAGCGCATAGCCGGGTACTGTTGGCGGATCTTTCCTGCTGTGTAATTGGCCAGGATAAAATGCTGGTCACTTTCCTTCACCAGCGATTCCTTGCCGCAACTGTTATCTGCACTATTGGCCCAATGTGCGCCATCTGGCACTTCCAGGCCGATGCTATTATTGGCGTAATCAAAATTGTGGTAATAATTTTTATAGATACCGATATTGCCTAAGATGGTGTTCCTGTAACGGGTGTAGCTGTTTTCAATATTGCTGCGCCACCAGTCTTTGGCCTGCTCGTTATTAATATCCGGTACCGATTGCCGCGACGCAGCTCTTGATTCATTGAAGGGCGCCACATAACAAGGATTGCTTTGCAAAACCGACAAATAGTCGCTGGTCATGATATCATCACGATGGCCGGCAAAGCGATAATTGCCTGCCATATTATTTCTTCGTTGGTACAATGCCCATTGGTGGCCATTTTCGCCGTAATAGGTATCCCAGTAATAGCTGGTATTCTTGTCCATCACCCAGGTGTTACAGCCTCCGCTGATGAACCAGTTTTTATAGGTGAATGAGCAACTGTACAGGGTATCCACCGCTACAAAGGGGCCGGCAAGGGTTGGTATCAACTCCCAGATGGTACCGGGTTGGTAAAACCTGAAACCAAGCTGGTGCAGGTATTCATACACGCCATAGTTTAATCCATTATCCTGCGCTGCTGAAAAGCGCAGACTACTGGTACCATTGCCGGTTACCCTGCAGTGCTGGCTGTTGCTGTAGGCACTGTCGTAGATCAACACGATGCCGTCAGCAGGAATCGTTTCATAAGGCTCACAATGGAAATGGCTGCCGGCGATTGATCGTTGCAAAAGGGTAGCCATATCCCCGGCCGTTGACTTGAGCAACTGCGATGCCCCGGCGGGATAGTACACTGTTTGTGCCTGCACGTTTACATAAGCAAATAGCCATACCGTTGCTGTAAGCAACACACGGTTGCAACCCATAGTATAAGTTTGGTAGTGAACTAACTATGGTTCTACACAGAAAAGGAAATAATAATGGAATTTGGTACAGATATCAGATGGTACGGTCGAATGAATTCCGAAGATAAAGGATTAATTGAAAAAAATCAAAAAAAAAGCCGGCAGCTGGAACTGCCGGCTCTCCTGGAATTATTTTTTTAAAAATTTGATGGACATTTATAAGAAGTGAGATTAAAGGAAATACCGATCTCTGCAATGATATATTGATCTTTTTGTTTACTGAATCCCCGTTGCCTTCCCTCGATACCAATGGTATTGCCTTTTTCAAAACTCCGGTCCTGCAATATTTGCGCAGCCGAGCCGGTGGTGAATTTATCTGCCCCCACATAGGTGGTGCTCACATCATCCAGGTAATCGGTAAAAGTAAGGCGGTGAGCGATCTGGAACGAAAAATTAAACTGGTCGTTTACATTGTATTTAATACCCATCCCAATGGGAACGCAGAATGCCATGCTTCCATAAGGCTTTCTAACTTTGCCGGTGTTGGGATCTTTATATGGGATGTTCTGTCCTTCTGTACCAAGCGGGCGCAGGAACACTTTTTTTCCATCCAGGTAAGCGTAGGGATTGTAACTGAAAATTCCCAGGCCCAACGTGGCATAGGGTGTAAAGTTGTAACCCTTTTCACCGGGTGAATACCGGAAAAAATTAAAATCGCCGCTGAGGGCTACTTCAAAAATTTCGGTATTAAAGCTCAGGTTGCGGTTTTTCTGGTACGCATTTTTGCTATAGATATCACTGTATCCCAATTGGGCATAATGCAGTGAAAGTTTGGCAGCAAGATAATTGTTGAACTGCTTGCGGTAGAAAGCGCCCAGTGCAAGTTTAGGTCGATTAAGAGACGCCCTTGTATTAAGGTCGCCAAAATAATGGGCGGCGCCCAGTGTTACACCAAACTCGCCTTGTATCTCTTCGGGGTTAAAGGTGCCTTGCGCAATAACACCTGTGTTTATTGCAGCGATGAAAAAAGCGGCTGCTAAAATTTTTTTCATACTTGCAAAGTAAGGAATTGTTTGTTAAAAAAATGTGGGTGTTAACCAGCCCGTTCTATTTGGCACAAGGTGGTTCCCAATACTGATGCTGGCCGGCAGCAATAAAATAAAATACAGTGATGCATGGTGGCGGAGGCAATGGAGGCTGGTTACTGAGGCCGCGGAACCCGGTATTAATTTACCTGGTTAACAGCCTGCCCAGTTTGCAGGGTTACAGGTTTTCAATATCAATTTCTTTTATCGAGCCCCCACGACAATTTATTACGCAGGGTTTGAAGGAAATTATTTTCATTCAGCCGGATAAGGTTGATCTCAAAATTCTCTTTTCGTACGGCCAGTTGCACTTCCTTTGGCACCACCATGCGGCGGCTGTCGAGTGTGCAAATAAATGAATCGGTGCGCCCTTCCACTTCAAAGGAAATGATATTGTCATCAGGTACCACGATGGGGCGGATGTTAAGATTATGAGGCGCTACCGGTGTAATAACAAAACTGCCGCTTTCAGGAAAAACGATGGGACCATTACAACTCAATGAGTAACCGGTGCTGCCGGTAGGTGTGGCCACAATAAGTCCATCCGCCCAATAAGTATTTAAAAATTCCCCGTTCAGGTAGGTGTGAATCTTAATCATGGAGGAGGAATCTTTTTTCTGCAGGGTGAATTCGTTCAATGCGTACGGTACATTATTGAATACCGGTATGTTGGCATCGAGGTGAATCAGGGTTCTTTTTTCAGAAACATAGGTTCTTTCAGCCAAAGCACTGATGGCTGATTTCAGGTCTTCCCGCCCGATATTGGCTAAAAAACCCAGCCTTCCGTAATTGATACCCAGCACCGGGATGCCTTTGTCCTGCACCAGGGTTACCGTATCCAGCAACGTGCCGTCGCCCCCGAGGCTGATGATACAATCAATGCTGTCGTCCAGGTCTTTGGCGCCATTGAACGTACTGTATTTTCCTTTGATGTTTACTGCTGAATAAAACTGGTTAAAGAAATCCTGAAAAAAAACCGGCTCTACATTATGGGCATACAATTCTGCTAAAAAGGAGTCCATGTCCTTATTCTGCTCATTTTCTATTCCCCTGCTGTATATCGCAATTTTCATGTTGTTGCCTGTTAAATTTCACAAAGAAAGACCCTGAATAAACCGGAATCCCCTAACTAAAAAAGAAATTATAATCCGCTGAGGGCCTGTAAAAATAACCCGTTTTTGCCTAACTGGTTAAAACTGTACTCAATCCGCAGACTTACATCGTAAATAGACAGGATGTCGATGCCAAAGCCTCCCGTGTATAAAAATTTATTGCTGAGCGTGGTTTGGTAAGCCGGCTTATTGTACACCGTCCCAAAGTCGGCATAGGTTTTTGCAAACACTGTAAAAGGAATTACATGGTATTTGTCTGATTTGAACGGTGTTTTTATAGGGAGGGTAAAAAGCTTTTTCTTTAAAGTGTTTCTTACCAACCCGTAAGCCACTCCGTCTACCACGTACAGTTCGAGGCCCCGCAGGTTTACATCGCCATAGCCCAGTGCCCGTTGGTTGATATACGACTGGTTAAAAGGCAGCGTTGTTTTGGCGGAGAGCTGTACGCTGGTGTACCAGTTATTTTTTAAGGGCCAGTATTTATTATAAGCACCTTCCACAGAGAACATGTTGATGCCACCGGTGAAACCAAAGCCCCGTTTCAGGAATTTGATATTGGCCAAAGTGCCACTCAGGGGATACAGGGCATTATTGGTATTGATGTATTGGTATGCATAGCTGATATCCACGTAATCTTTTTCGGTTACAGGGTCTTTAAAATAATTGGGGTTGTATTTGGCATCAATCAGCGAATCTGCAACAGATATGTGGTTAAAAGTGATATTAAAGTAATGGGTGCCTTTTATATTCCTGCGATAGTTGTATCCCACACCGGCAAAAATATTTTTGCGTGAAAAGTTGCCGTTGTTGAACAATACAGGCCGGTTGCCTTCATCAATTTTATAAATGAATTCCCTGTTCTGCACAACTCCTGCGGTAACCGAAAAGCCATTGTTCAACGAGCGGTCGCTGATGGGTTTAAAATAGGTAATGGCAATATTACGGGTGAAACCATTCAGTAAGGTGAGCCTGAAAAGATCGCGGTGCCCCGTAAAATTGTAATGGGTGAATTTAACGCCGTACACCACGCGGTCGAGATCGCCATTGTATTTCTGCAACCATTCATTCACGTTTCGATCAATCAATTGAAATTTAGGGATAGGAAAAATATACCAGCGCTCTTTTACTGAGATGCTGATATCGATGGTGTTGCTGTCAACGGGAGTAAGCCCCACCGTAACCTGTAAAAAAAGATTGGTGTTATACACCTGCTGCTGTAACTGCTGCAGTTCGTAGTTCAACCGGCCAGCAACGATGGTATCGCCGGCTGCCAGCTGCACCTCCCGCCGGATGATGAATTCCTTTGTTTTTTTATTGCCCGAAATATGGATGTCATGGATCACAATGGGGGCCGACGAATCTTTACCTGCCACAAAGCGGCTGGCCACATGAGAGGTGATATCAATGTTCTGCGCCAAAGCACCTGCCGGCAGCAGCAGCCATAAACAACATTGATAGATCTTTTTAAACATAGGCCTGAAAAACAAAATGCCTGTGAAAGCAGGCCTGCAAATGTAACTGATATGAAAGATAATTGCGGGGCGTGGGCGGTTATTCTTAAATGTCGAGATAGTTCATCAAATGCCGGTAATTGCTGTGTATCTCGTTTTCAAATTTTTCATCGCCGAAAAAGTAAATCACATCGTATTCATACCGCTCAAAAGTGGAAACAATGGCGGATATTTCTTTTTTATTCAGGTGAAGGGTAACTGTTAAGAGACCGGTTTCAGCATGCATGGTTGTATTCAAATGCAAAATATGTGCATCGTTGCTTTCAACCAGCCGGCTGATTTCTGAAATGGCAAACTGGCTTCGTTCCATCTCCATTACAATAATGCCGCCGATTTCGTTGGCGCCGGAAAAATCGCCCAGCGCTTTCAGCAGGTCGGTAACAGTGATTACCCCCACCAGGTCCTTTTCTTCGTTGATCACGGGTACCACGCTCGATTCGTATTTGTTGCTGAAACTTACCGCATTTAAAAAATGTTCGTTCTCTTTCACCGCTGCACCCAGTAAATTGGCTTCAAAGTACTGCACACTTCCCTTTTCTTCTTCAATATCCATCAGGTCGTCTTCACTCAGCAGGCCAAGGTATTTACCATCGGGCGCCACCACGGGTAAATGGGTAACCCGGTAGTCGGTGATCAGTTGCAAGGCCTTTGCTATGCCGTCCTGCAACTGCAGCCTGGGAATATTGTTATTGATGAGTTCTGTGGTGAGCATAGATACTTTTTAAACGATTGCGGTACTGCAATATTGTGAAAAGTCGCTAAGGCAAGACAACAAAAAATGTTAATTCGTTGCAACAGCCGTTTTTTGCTTTGCAAGAAAGGCATCCAGTATGGTATTGAACTCTGCGGGCACTTCCATCATCGGCGCATGGCCGCATTTATCAATAAAATGGAGTTCGCTGTTCGGGATCAGCTTATGAAATTCCTTACCAACAAATGGCGGTGTAATGGAATCATTGTTTCCCCAGATAAGGCAGGTAGGTTGTTTGATCTCTTTTAATTCTTCCCCGAGGTTATTGCGGATCGCACTTTTTGCCAACGCAATAATCTTGATCACCTTTAACCGGTTATTGGTAATTTCAAAAACTTCGTTCACCAGCTCTTCTGTTGCCATGGCCGGATCGTAAAAAGTGAGTTCGGTTTTTTTCCGGATATATTCCCTGTCGCCCCGCTTGGGATAGGTATCACCCATCCCGTTTTCAAACAAACCGGAGCTTCCGGTGAGGATGAGGGTTTTAATACGCTCAGGATGCTTGAGGATGTGCACAAGTGCCACATGACCACCCAATGAATTTCCGAGTAAATGAATATTGTTGTAATTGCGGTGCTCTACAAAACGATGAACAAATTTCTGCAATCCGCCAACAGAAGTGTGCAACAGGTCAAGTTCGAGCAGTGGTAACATCGGCACAATTACTTTGTGCGTTTTCCTGAAATGCTCAATCAGGTCCATAAAATTACTCAACGCACCAAACAATCCGTGCAACAACAGCAATGGTTCACCATTCCCTTCCTCGATATATTTAAACTTACCGTCTGTTTTTATTTCGTAGTTCATTCTTCTGTCTGTGTATTAACGGTGCTATGCGGTGTGCTAAAATAAGCAATCGGGTTAAAATTACACCAAATAAAATAACCCTTGAAATTAATGCTGTATTTTATCCGGAATGCTTTCAAAAAACCGTTCAAGCGTACTGAAAGAATCTTTAAAAACCGGGATTATTTTTCCAATGTTTTCAATCAACACAGGACCCCAGGGTTTGATGAAAGGATAACAGGCGGATTGCTGAAAAGTGGCAGGCTTTAACAGGCCCAGTTTATCAGCATAAAACAAAAACACGCTGAAGATAATGATGTACAGTACCACATATAAAACGGCTCCTGCCAGTTTATTCACCCAACCTAAAAAAGCCAATTCAAAACTTTTTTCAATGAGCTTTCCTGCCCAGTTCACCAATATCACCACCACCACAAACACCAGGGTAAATGAAATAAAAGGAAGCCACTTTTCTGACAACGAAACATTGCCCTGCAGGTAAGCCGCCACGGTGGAAGATAATTTCAACGCAGCCGCTAACCCTGTTACCACGGCAAGTATAGAAAACAATGCCACCACCAGGCCTTTCCTGAGGCCTTTGAAAAAAGCGATCAACAGGAGTATGGCAAATATTACATCGATCATGTATGTTGAGGATTACCGGTTTCCTGCAAAACAATGGGCCAATACAAAATGCCTCATTGAATTATTTAGCCAGCAGTTCTTTTACAATATTGCTGATGGTTTTTCCATCTGCCTGCCCTGCCAGTTGTTTGGATGCCACCCCCATTACCTTGCCCATATCTGCAGGTGAAGCGGCGCCTGTAGCTGCAATGATGCCGGCCACCGCTTCCCTGATGGCAGCTTCATCCAGTTGCCTGGGCAAAAACTTCTCAATCACTTCCATTTCTTCTTTTTCTTTTGCCGCCAGGTCGGCACGGCCCTGCTTCTCAAATATCTCTAAAGAATCCCTGCGTTGTTTCATCATTTTTTGCAGAAATTTCTGTTCTGTTGCTTCATCAATTGTGCCGCCTGCACCCGGGTCGGTCTTAGCTTTGATGATTTCAGCCTTGATCGCTCTCAATCCACGGAGCACGCCCTCGTTTTTCGATTTCATGGCCTCTTTCATTTCAGCCATTATTTTTTCTTCTAAAGCCATAGTGTTGTTATTTACTGGTGTTAAGATGAATGATTGCTGCTGTAGTCAACAATCGTTTACTGTTGTTCTTTTAATTGGATTGCCTTGAATTTTTCAAAAAAATCATGGGCAAATTTTTTCATATCATCAGTTAATCCCTGCTGGTGGGTGGCCCTGTTAAAAGTATCGGCCATTGTCATCAGCATCTGGTAATAGAAGTCGGCCATTTCATCCATCATCATGTCTTTTGTCCAAAGGTCTATCCTCAAGGCTGTTTTATCGGCTCCATCCCAAAAAGCCAGGCACATGGCTTTTGCTTTTTGTGCCATTTCTGCATTGCTGTCACTGGCATTCCAGTTTATTTGCTGCGGAATTTTCTGCTGGTCGAGCAGTATATCAATATTGATCGAAGATTTTACCATGGTTTTTAATTATGGCTGCAAATGTAGCAAGATTATGGCTTTATCATTTACCGGCCGCCACAAGCAGGTTTTGCCAAAGTGTTGCTGCTGCTTTTTCTTCTTTGTACCCGTTCACCTGTGTGAGTCCTTTTGCCAGCAACGCGTTTCTTTTGTTTTCATCTTTATATACCAGCATCAGTTGTTCTGCGATTGATGGCGGCGAAGCTGCAGCAGTGTACAGTGCCGCCTCTCCCAAAATTTCTTTCGCGGGCGCCGCATCTGTTGCAATCACCGGCACGGCACACTGCAACGCATTGAGCTGGTTACAAACTGCAGCCACGGAACAGGAAAGCTGAATATTGCACCAGGCCGCTGCCGTAACCTGTTGCCATTCCGTTTCACTGCAATCATCCAGCAGTATCACATCGCTCCGGAACTTATAGGTTCGTACACTGCCTGAAAAAACAGTTCGGCTTTTTGCATCTGCGGTGGCAATGACTAACTGCATGTTACTTTTCTGTCGTTTTTTAAACAACGAAAATGCTTTTAACAGGTTGATCAGTTGCTCCTGGTCTCCATCAAGACTACTGAATAAAAAATATTCATGCCCCTTACTGTATTTTTCTTTTACCTGTTCCCGCTGTTCCCATTTCAAAGGCACATAACCAGCATGGGCGCCGGGGATCAACACGGTGATTTTTTCGGCTGTAACTTCAAATGTTTCCCTTAACTGCAGTTCGCCACTTTCAGCAGCCACAATTACCCGCCTGGCTTTGTGCAGGAAGCTGCGAAAATTTGTTTTGATATAGCCATTGTATTGTTTCACCGCGGATCCTCCGGGCTGTAAATATTGCAGGTCATTCACCAGCAGGCATTGGGGTATTGTAGTTCTGCCCGCTGCCACCCCGTCAAAACTCAGTAACACATCCACACCGGATTTACGCATCAATGTGGGCAAACGATAATTGTACCACAACTTCCATAAGATCGGGTTGTTTGACTGCTGATTCACCGTAAGCAGTTCTGTGTTCTTTGATTTGTTCAGCAAAATATTTTCACCTGCAGTGATAAATAAAAATCGATGGGAAGGATGATCACTTGCCACCCGGCAACAAAGGTTGATCCATGCCCGGCCCGTGGCATTGTCGCCCGATATGGTTCTTGTATTGATTGCTATTACCATTGGTACAAAAGTACGGCAGTGCTAATAGGTACGAACCTGCACCACGTGATCCTGTTTGGCTGTTAAAAACCCGATGGGAGTGGAAAATTTTTCCAGGCCCTGGCTGGCCAGTATTTCCTGCACAACAGGCACCGTATTGCTTTCAACGGCGATCAGCAAGCCGCCGCTGGTTTGCGGATCAGCCAGTAAGTATTTTTGTTCGTCGCTCAGCGGGCCGATCTTTTCGCCGTAGCTGTCCCAATTACGATGGGTGCCGCCCGGGATCGACTGGCGGCTGGTATAGTAATCGAGGTCGCTGATTACGGTGGGGATATTCTCAAAATCAAGCACGGCGGAAAGCCCGCTTCCTTCGGCCATTTCAACCAGGTGCCCGAGCAGGGCAAAGCCGGTAACATCAGTCATGGCATGCACACCCTTGTGCTTTGCCAGTAATGCCCCCACTTTATTTAACTGCATCATTTGGCGGGCAGCAATGCCTTTATGTTCTTCTTTCAGCAGTCCTTTTTTTTCGGCTGTGGTTAGTATCCCCACGCCGAGCGGCTTTGTTAAAAACAATACGTCTCCTTCCCGGGCCTGGTTGTTTTGCTTGATGTTTTCAACCGGTACCAGTCCATTTACTGCCAGGCCGAATATCGGCTCAGGTGAATCAATGCTGTGGCCGCCCGCAAGGGTGATTCCTGCTTCAGCACAGATGCTCCTGCTTCCTTCTATTACCTTTTGTGCCACGGCCGCCGGTAAAACATTGATGGGCCAGCCTAAGATCGCAATCGCCAACACCGGGTTTCCGCCCATCGCATATACATCACTGATAGCATTTGCTGATGCGATGCGGCCAAACTCGTAAGGATCATCCACGATGGGCATAAAAAAATCTGTGGTGGCTACCAGGGCGGTGCCGTTTCCCAGGTCGTAAACCGCGGCGTCGTCCTTACTATGGTTGCCCACGATCAATTTGTCATTGTCGGGCATGGTAAGGTTGCTGCTGAGGATCTGGTCGAGTACTTTCGGTGATATTTTACAGCCACAACCGGCTCCATGTGAGTATTTGGTAAGTTGTATTGTTTCAGTTTGCTGCGGGGTCATGCTATTCATTCTTTTTTCGCTTAAACACAATGGCTGCATTGGTGGTAAGATCGGCGCTGAATCTTATCTCGTATCTTTTATCTGCATCATTCACGATCAGCAGCCCGGTATTGGGTGGAATTTCTCCGAGGCTCTCTGCATACATAACCAGTTTTACAGAATCCATGTCGGGAGTGATATAAACAGTTTTGCTGTTTGCTTTTGTGGTAAGTCCCACTTTTGAAAAGATCACGTTACCATTCATCAATACAGTTACCGTATCACCATCTACTTCACCATTATCGTACAGGGTAAGTAAGAGGCTGTCGGATTCAAAGTAAAATGACTGGTCAGACTTTGTAACCCGCTTGTCAATTTCAGCCGCTCCCTTAGCCACTGACGGTGCAATTTTTTCCTGTGGTGGTGGTGGCACCGGCTTGGGAGTCACTTTTACTACGGGAGCAGGTTCCGGCTTTTTTTCCGGAGCCGGTTGTTGGGTGGGAGGTGGTGCGCTCACAGCAGGCTTCCGTTCCGGTTTTGGCGGAGCAGCCGCAACAACCACCGGTTCAGGTTTTGGCACTACAGGCGCAGGCTTTACCACCGGCTTCATGGTTGATTTTGCCAGCGCATCCATCTGTGCCTTCTTTAGTGTGCCGGGTGCCTGGATTTTTACCGGCGATGGTTTCGGTTTACTAACGGTACGGGCTATCTCAATTTTGGCAATGCCCAGCGCAGGGATAATAAGATCGGGATCTGCCTCCGGCATTGAAACCACGGGTTGATCAACCGCCACAGTTTTTACCGGCTCCGGCGCTGTTTCCGGCCTGTCTTTAAAGGATAATTTTGCAACCAGTTTTAAGGTATCCAGGCTTTTGAAAAGCTCTGATTTTTTAAAATCATTTTTTCTTTTGAGCACGATGGTGCCTTTATACGCAATGTAGGTGCGGGTTCTGTTGGTACTCCAGGTACCTTCCAGTATCAATTCCTTTTCTGTACTGGTGAGTTTCACCACCACTGTTTTTTTAACTCTTTTGGTAGGATTGATGGTAAAATCATGGTCGATAAAACCCTCGTCCTCCATGATCACTTCATCCCCTTTTCTTTTAACGCTGATGTCCTGTACCCCGGCTTCGTCTTTTCCGTTGGCATGAAAAACGATTCTTGAATAGCCGGTAAGTTTTCCTTTTTCTTCGCTGATGGCTACTTCATAGGGCAGGTGCACCGGGTTGCCGGCTGTGTCGTTCATCTGCAACTCGCCGTACCACATGCCTGTAATATCTGTTTGCTGGGCGGACAATTTCACCGGCAACAGCCAGCAGAGCATCAACAGGTATTTGATATATCTGTTCATTGTATGGGTTCTTTTGGGCAAACTGCTGATGGCATTGCAGGCAGCTTCGAAAGCAGTACTGCAGCTATTTCGTTTGCGTTCACTTTTTCGAAAGGTAGTTTATTTAATAATGTGTTGATGTTATCCCGGTTATACAGTGCCTTGCCATACCATTTGTCGTAGTAGGTAAGCAAAATGCGGAAGCATTCCTTGTGATTGTCTTCAATCAAAAACTGCACAGCATTCTTTGTTTCCAATCCACCAAGCCTTTTTTGTATCCGGATGATGGCATTCACCAGTTTCTCTTTTTCAAACCTGCCGTATACGGCGGTGAGATGATCCAACCGCTCCCCGAAAGGGATATCGAGAAAAAGCACTTCGCTGCTGCGCATCTGTTTCCAGAAACTGTCGGGAATTTTTAGGTTGCCGATTCGCTGGCTCTCATCTTCAATCCAAATGGTTGCGGCAGCGGCGGGTTGTTGATTGGCTTTAGAAGCGGTGCTGGCCAATGCTTCGGCCAGTAAGTTTTCAAACATTTCCTGTTGAGGCTGTGGCGGCTCTCCCATTCCACCAAAAGCAGATCCTTTATGGTTGCTGATGTTTTCAAGATCAATAACAGGAACGCCTGCACGCTTTAACAAAGCAAGCACCTGCGTTTTTCCTGAACCTGTATACCCGCCTAGCACGGTTATTGGATGAGGCAGTTCAAACTGGTCCCGGGCCCATTTCCGGTAGGCCTTGTATCCGCCGGCCAGTGTAAATACTTTAAAGCCGTAGAGATCAAGCAGCCAGGCAACGCCGGCACTACGCATGCCTCCCCGCCAGCAATGCACCAACAATGGAACCGCATTGCCGGCATGGTGAGGGCCATGCTGATCATGTTCCGCTATAAGCGCTTCCACCTGTTGAACCATCCGGCTCATCTTGACACCGAAATAATCAAGACCGATTTTTATGGCAACCTGCCTGCCCTGTTGCTTATAAGCGGTACCCACTACTTTTCGCTCTTCGTCTGAAAAAAGCGGCAGGCTGGTTGCGCCTGGGATATGGGCATGATTGTATTCTGCCGGGCTGCGAACATCCAGCACCAGCCCGGTTTTTGCCAGTTTCCTGAATTCTTCTATCGTTATTCTCTGAATCGGCATCGGTTAGCTGAACAAAAATAAAACTAGTAAAACAAAATGCCGCTGACGAAAATCAACGGCAATTAATATTATCACAACCTTATCAGCGATGGGCTGGTATTATCCATTCATGCTGGTTAAGAATTCCATGTTATCCTTTGTACCTTTCATGTGTTTCAACAACATGTTGATGGCTTCTTCAGTGTTCATATCGGCCATGTGCTTACGCAGTATCCACATACGCTGGGCCACATCTTTTTCAAGCAACAGGTCATCACGGCGGGTGGAAGAAGAAACAATATCAATGGCTGGGTAAATACGCCTGTTACTGAGTTTCCTGTCGAGCTGTAATTCCATGTTACCGGTACCTTTAAATTCTTCAAAGATCACTTCATCCATTTTACTGCCGGTATCAACCAGCGCTGTTGCGATGATAGTGAGTGATCCACCAAATTCAATTTTACGGGCAGCACCAAAGAACTGTTTTGGTTTTTGCATTGCGTTTGCTTCCACACCACCGCTCAACACCTTACCGCTGGAAGGCGCCACGGTATTGTGCGCCCTTGCCAAACGGGTAATGCTATCAAGCAAAATCACCACGTCATGACCACATTCCACCAGGCGTTTGGCTTTTTGCAAAGCAATGGTGGAAACTTTCACGTGCTTTTCGGCCGGTTCGTCAAAGGTGGAAGCAATTACTTCTGCCTTAACACTCCGTTCCATGTCGGTTACCTCTTCCGGTCTTTCATCCACCAACACGATCATCAGGTAACACTCGGGATGGTTTTCAGCAATGGCATTGGCCAGTTCTTTCAACAACATGGTTTTACCGGTTTTTGGCTGTGCCACGATAAGACCACGCTGTCCTTTACCAATAGGCGTGAACAGGTCCATGATGCGGGTACTGAAATTATTCGATTGAGTTACGAGGTTCAGTTTTTCGAATGGGAACAGGGGCGTCAGGTAATCAAATGGAACCCTGTCTCTCACTTCCTCCGGCTTTTTACCATTGATGGTATCCACTTTCAGCAGGGCAAAATATTTTTCGCCTTCTTTCGGCGGACGAACCGATCCATATACAGTGTCTCCTGTTTTTAATCCAAATAATTTTATCTGTGAGGGAGATACATAAATATCATCAGGTGAAGAAAGATAATTGTAGTCGCTGCTTCTTAAAAAGCCATAGCCATCGGGCATCATCTCCAGTACACCTTCTCCTAAAATGATGCCATCAAATTCAATGTTGAACACTTGCTGGTCGCGGCGGGTTTGGTATTGTCTTGAGGGTTGCTGGGCGCTGCTGGCTGCCTGCTCATACATAGCCAGTTCGGGTTGCTTTTGCTGGTTTTCGAGTTCATCTTCTTCCTGCAACAGGGAAGCAATGGCTGCGGGAATCGTACTTTGTTCACTCGTGATGGGCAACAATTCTTCCTCTTCTTCCTCCTGCATTCCGGGCGCTTCGGCTTCGGTTGGCTCCACTCTTTTCACCGCTTTTTTTCTTTCAGTTGCCGGCTCTGCTTTTTTAGTGGCTTTGGTGTCGGTTTTAGCGCTGGGTTTTTCTTTACCGGTATCCTCTTTCGGTTCTTTTTCGGCTGATTTCAAAATGCGTTTCCGCTTTGGCTTTTCGTCTTTTCCTTCCTCTGCCACAACGCCGGGTACAGCCTGTTTGCTGAGGATTTTATTAATGATGTCTTGTTTGTCTAATTTTTTGTAGTTGGGTATGGCAAGCTGCTCAGCAATATCGTGCAGCTCAGGAACGAGCATGTCGTTCAGTTGTGAATTGTCGTACATAAAAAAATGAAAATGGATTTTTCAAAAAAGTCGATCTTAAAAACTTTGAAAAAATTGTAATTGGAAAAAATAATGTTGATTGGAATGTGACTGATGCAATTGGATGATTGGAAAGACCTTCAGTAATGATTCCGGCACAATATTACATTGTTTTTTGTGAAAACGAAAAAATTTTTGTGGTGCCGGCAGCCGTGGTATGGTTGCCCCTGCTGGCTTTTACCGCTAAAAGGCTGTTAATCTATTCACAATACGGGTGGCAGCACCTTGCTTATACCACTGCATTCTGCAAGGGCCGGCCTGCCTCAAACGCATCAATATTTGCGAGGGTTGTTTCTGCAATCTGGGTGAGTGCCTCTTCTGTAAAAAAGCCCTGGTGTGCCGTGATCAATACATTGGGGAAACTGATCAGGCGCATGATGGTATCGTCCTGTATCACATTTTCAGAAAGGTCTTTAAAAAAAAGCTTTTCCTCCTGCTCATACACATCAAGACCAAGATACCCGATCTTGCCCGACTTCAATGCCTCAATAATTTCCATGGTATCTACAAGACCGCCCCTGCTGGTGTTTATGAGCATCACGCCCTCCTTCATCATCCCGATCGTTTGGCGGTTTACAATGTGTTTTGTTTGTTCGTTCAACGGACAGTGCAGGGAAATGATGTCACTTTGCTGCAGTACATCAATCAATGGAGCATACTCCACGCCGGTTGCCACCAGTTCCCGGTTCTCCACCAGGTCAAAGGCAAGCACCCTGCATCCAAACCCTTTCATGATGCCGCAAAATGCCTCTCCTATTTTCCCGGTACCAATTACTCCCACAGTACGGCCGTACAGGTCGAAACCGGTGAGGCGTTCCAAAGAAAAATTTCCTTCCCTTACCCTGTTATAGGCTTTGTGTGTTTTCCGGTTGAGTGTTAATATCAATGCTGCTGCATGTTCTGCCACCGCATGCGGTGAATAGGCCGGTACCCTTACCACGCGGATATTGTTTGCACGTGCTGCTTCGAGATCCACATTATTAAAACCGGCACAACGCAATGCGATCAGGCGGATGCCTGCCTCACTGAGACCCTCAATCACTTTCGCATGCAGGCGATCATTTACAAATACGCACACAGCATCGCAGCCCGTGGCCAGGTTTACGGTTTGTGAACCCAGCCTTGCTTCAAAATAAATGATCTCGTGGGTGGTAACATAATGGCTGAAAAATTCCCGGTCGTAAGATTTGGTGGAAAAGAAAGCAATTTTCATAAGTGCCTGTTTGGTATGCGTTGTTTTAGAAGGATGGGATCGTTGATCGTTCCCGCTGCAAAATTAAATCAACCAGGCGGATCAACAATCGTAAAATGATACCGGCAAGCCGCAACCGCTGTTAATCCTGCAAAACCACGTTATATTTGCAGCCACAAAAAACTGTTATGTTCAACAAAAGAATCAAGATCAATGATCTGCTGCGTGCAGAAAAGGTGAATTATGAAGCAACGGTAATGGGATGGGTTCGAACCTTCCGCAATAACCAGTTTATCGCATTGAATGATGGAAGCACAAATAATAACCTGCAGGTACTTGCAGAGTTGGGCAAATTTGAAGAGAGTCTTTTAAAAAGAATTACCACCGGCGCCTGCATTAAAGCAACGGGCGAGGTGATCGCTTCACCTGGCAAAGGACAAAAGGTGGAGTTAAAAGCGGCATCTATAGAAATACTGGGTGATAGTGATGCAGAAAAATTTCCTTTGCAGCCAAAAAAGCACAGTCTTGAATTTTTACGGGAGATCGCACATCTTCGTTTCCGCACCAATACATTCGGTGCAGTGTTCAGGGTGCGCCATTCCCTGGCTTTTGCAGTGCATAAATTTTTTAACGACAAAGGCTTTGTGTACATGCACACGCCGGTGATCACTGCCAGCGATGCCGAAGGTGCCGGTGAAATGTTCAGGGTAACCACGTTGCCGCTCGATGGAACCGCGCCGAAAAACGAAGATGGCACCGTGGATTATAAAGAAGATTTTTTTGGAAGAAGCACCAACCTAACGGTAAGTGGCCAGCTCGAAGGTGAACTGGCGGCCATGGCATTCAGTGATATTTACACTTTTGGACCCACCTTTCGTGCAGAGAACAGCAACACCACCCGCCACCTGGCCGAGTTCTGGATGATTGAACCGGAAATGGCTTTCTACGACCTGGAAGACAATGCCAATCTTGCCGAAGAATTTATCAAATACATCATCCGGCATGCCATTGATAACAACCGGGAAGACCTTGAGTTTTTATCTCAGCGACTGGTGGAGGAAGAGAAAGCGCTGCCACAGGACAAACGCAGCGAGATGGGCCTAATGGAAAAACTTGAGTTTGTACTAAACAATGATTTTGAAAGGATCACCTACACACAGGCAATTGAGATATTAAAAGAAAGCAATCACAACAAAAAGAAAAAGTTTCAATACCCGGTTGAAGGCTGGGGTATGGACCTTCAAAGTGAACATGAAAGATACCTGGTGGAAAAGCATTTTAAGAAACCGGTTATTCTCACCAATTATCCCGCAGCCATTAAATCATTTTATATGAGGTTGGATGATAACTGTGAACCTGGCAGGCAAACGGTATCTGCAATGGACATTCTTGCACCGGGTATCGGGGAAATCGTAGGTGGTTCGCAAAGAGAGGAAAGACTCGACAAACTGGAACAAAAGATGAAGGATATGCACATTCCGGCAGCAGAACTGTATTGGTATCTTGATACAAGAAGATTTGGCTCCTGCCCGCATGCCGGCTTTGGCCTTGGGTTTGAGCGGATGGTACAGTTTGTTACGGGTATGGGAAACATCAGGGATGTGATTCCGTTCCCGAGGTACCCAAAAAGCGCAGAGTTCTGATCTTGAAAAAACAGTCAACCATAAAAGCAGGAAACAGTTGTTTCCTGCTTTTTTATTGAATCACCAGGTTTCCCATAATTCTGAATTTTTTTCCTGCCTGCACCACAAGTGACGATGCAGATGGAATTCTTTGCTGCACGTCGAGCACACACTCACCCGTTCCCGAAGGATTGATACTTACCTGTACACCATGCGGAAGGTTCTGCGGAGGTACCAGGCCGGCACTCCAGTTCGCCGCGTTACTCCAGTTTCCATTACCCGTAAAGCTGTACGAGGCGGCTGTTATCGTGTAGTCGGCAGGGTTGCTGCCCAGCAAATACAGTGCGTTATTGCCGGTAACGGAGTTTTTATTATACTCAACAACGCGGAAATAATATTTTTTGCCGGCGGCCAAACCATTCACTGTTACTGTATTGCCTGTGCCATTGTATAGAACATAATTGCTGTTGCCGGTTGTACTCCCCGAACCAAAGGATGCATTGGCTGTATAGTCAGTTCCATCAAGCGGATATGCGTTAACGTTACTATCTGCCTTCACCAGGAGTAAACGGCTGTTGCCGTTGCCACTCGCCCAGCTTACTGTAACCGAATTGTCGCTAACATTGGAAAAGCTGATGCCGGATGCATTAACGGTGGGGGAAGCCATCAGGTCCCAGGTGGGCCAGGTGCTGGTAGCGGCGAGGCAATTCCAGCCAAGATTGTCTACATCCGACCAGAAGTTATTATTAGTGATATTCCTTTTATTGAGAATAATGATCCAGGTATAGCCGTTGGAGGTACGTACCTGCTCACTGGCCGTTCCATCCAAAGCGCCGGTATGCCACCAGTTATTGAATGGGTTCACACTCCATCCTTTTGCGTAATACTGGTTGTTGGCCGAAGGCGTTACCATGGTGGCGATGGTGGCGGGAGACAGTATGTCGGGCTTGGTGGCAAATCCATCCACGGCGGTTAACAATTTCAGCATATCCCGGCCGGAAGCGATCCAGCCACCGTGTGCATCCATCGCTTCCACACTAAAACCTCCGTATTCCCAGGGAACATATTGCCCGGTATTATAGCATGAGAGCGTGGTGTAGCCATTGCCCACGTATTCTCCCTCTCTTTCCTGCTTATCGGCGAGCAGGTTTTTACCGATGTGCATGTCATAAATGCCTAAGGGAGCCAGTATGGAATCCTGCACATATTTTTCGTAGGACAGCCTGGAGATTTGCTCAATCACTTCTCCTAAAATAAGATACCCGATGTTTGAATAATTGTAACTGGTGCCCGGGTTAAAATCCAACCCCTTCTCAAGCAGGAATTTTATCAACGCATCCTTCTTAACCGGGTTAGTCGTTCCCGTTAGCATGGTTACCCGTAGCGGAAATGAAATAGGATCGCAGCCCGACAGGAAAAAAGGGTAGGGTGTGGTGGGATTCGGATTGCAGTTGAGGTCGCGGTTCCACCCGGCCGAATGCTCAAGTAATTGCTGAACAGTGATATTAAATATCCTGCTGTCGGTAATGTTCGCTGCAGAAAAAACGGGATGATGTTCAAGTATTCCTCCTGTTCCAAATACTTTTGATGCCATGGTTAACTGGCCATCCTGCATCATTTTCATAATGGCGATGGAGGTGATCTGTTTTGAAAGACTGGCGATGCGGAACAGGTTATACGGCTGTGTGGGCACTGTTCCGGCAATATTTGAATTCCCAAAGGCCCGCATGTATACGATCCTTCCATCCTTTGCAATGGCCACGGTTGCGGCAGGAATATTATACGTAGTTAGAAAGTTTTTTATGATTACATCACTTTGAGTCATCTGTGGCACAGGTATACCAGTTTGCGCATGAACCTGCGGTAGCAACAGCAACGCTGTTATTATTAGTGAGAATGATTTCATTACATAAAGTTGCCGAATTATCGCAGGGCAGCCAAACCGCAATTAGTAAGTGGCGCCACTGCTGATTTTCCATTTATATTTGATATATGTTGCAACTGCAGTTTCAACCATTTCCCACACTATTCAGTCCCCGGCTCCGGTTGCGGGAAGTAACGGTATCGGATGCCCCGGAAATATTTTTTCTCCGCTCCGATGAGCAGGTGCTTCGCTACCTCGACAAAATGCCTGCCGGTTCCATAGAGGAAGCTATTGAGTTTATCGGCCGTATAAAAAATGACCTTGATAATGCAGCGGGTATTCTATGGGGCATCACATTGGCAGAAGATGATACACTGATTGGTACCATTGGGTACTGGCGTATGCAACCGGAACATCACCGGGCCGAAATCGGTTATGCCCTTTACCCAGACCACCAGCAAAAAGGCATTATGGATGAAGCGATGAAGGCCGTAATAAGGTATGGTTTCGATACCATGCGATTGCATTCGATTGAAGCCAATATCAATCCGCTTAACCTCGCTTCGGAAAAACTGCTGCTGAAAAATAATTTTGTCAAGGAAGCCCACTTCAGGGAAAACTATTTTTTTAACGGCAGGTTTCTTGATTCTGTTATCTATTCGCTTGTTGCTGCTGGCGCCTGAAAAAATTTGTCAAAACCGACGGAGATTCAGTTTGTTAATGATGCTCAGCATCAACAAAATGGTGAAGAAATAAGTTTTGATGGTTGCTTTGTCACCGGGGTCTCCGCTCTCCGGCTCCAGTAAATTTTCTTCGATGGAGATGGCAACATAACACATACCCGCCACAAAAGACAGCACTATATCCCGGTTAACCTGTCGCCTGAAATCCATGATGCGTTCCATCATATCATGGTCAATCAGCGACATAGCCTCCGCCACATTGGTAGTGTAAACAGCATAATATTTTTCAAAATCGCCATTCCGGCAATCCGCTTTTACCACGTCGGGCATGGGCATCAGGCGGTAGCGTTCGTCTGCAATAGATGCGGGGAGTTGAAGATCGTTTTTAAGCCATACATAAGTGCCGCCGCTGCAGTTATTCAAGGGCGCTTCAAAGAAAAGACCTTTGAAAATTAAGTGACTGGATCTTTTGGAAACCACCAACTCTGAACATTTAAAAAAAACATCATTATAGGTACCTTCCACCAGGTCGTCGCCATTGTAGTCATCATAGTATTTTCTGAACAGGCTGCTGTGTTTAAAATTAACGGAGCTGATGCAGACATCCGGCTTATAAACCAACCCGGGATGGATGAATTCAATCACCTGCCTTACCACCTGTTCTTTAAAATTCTGCTGATAGCTGTCGTTAACTTTTGTGTAATTGTAAATGCTAACGAATATGGTGACGATCGCCCATACCACGATCCAGCCGCCCAAACTGCCGGAACCACTAGATAATCCAAAAACCAATGCAGGCACCAGGAATAAAGCGGCAATCACCACAATGGTTCCCCATCTTCCCGCCATTCCATCCTGTTGTTTTAATTGCTGCAGATAAGCTTTTAACTTTATGTCATAAAAATCATCGAAGTTTTTTATCTGCTCCATGTTGTGTTTACGGGTTTCAGTGCATTGATATTGCTCCAATTTACTTAAAACATGTGGCCTGACTATTTTTTAAAAACATAAATTTTTTACCATGGTATTTCAATCCGTTTTTCCTTATACCCAACAACCGGTTGCTGAATATCCCTTTATGACTGATAAGGAGATCAATGAATGCATCGCCCGTTGTTATAAAGCTTTCAACCTTTGGAAGCAATGTAGTTATGAGTCGAGGGCTGCGGTATGCAACAGGCTTGCAGGCATCCTGCGAAATAACAAGGAGGCGCTCGGCAAACTGATCACCACCGAAATGGGGAAGATCATGAAAGAGTCGGTGGCCGAGATTGAAAAATGTGCGCTGCTTTGTGAATATTATGCCACCCATGCGGAATCATTCCTAAAAGAACAACCAAGGGAAGCCGGCTACAGACAGAGCTTTATCACCCATGAGCCCATCGGTGCTGTACTCGGCATCATGCCCTGGAACTTTCCTTTTTGGCAGGTATTCCGCTATGCAGTACCGGCTTTGATGGCGGGGAATGTAACGCTGCTGAAACATGCACCTAACGTTTGCGGTTGTGCGAAAAAAGCGGCCGAACTGTTTGAAGAAGCCGGGGCGCCTGCTGGTGTTTTCCAGGTATTGATAACCGGAACCGATGCATTGGAAAAAATAGCTGCAGAAAATATAGTACAAGCCATCACGCTCACCGGAAGTGAGAAAGCCGGTATGGCCGTAGGCACGCTCGCCGGGAAAAACATCAAAAAATCTGTGCTGGAACTGGGAGGATCAGATGCATTGATCGTGCTTCCTGATGCGGATATCGACACAGCCGCGGCTGTTGCCCTGCAATCCAGGATGCAGAATGCGGGGCAGTCCTGTATTGGCGCCAAGCGGTTCATCGTGTTGAAGCCTGTAGTGGATGATTTTATTGAGGCATTGCTGCGTCCATATAAAACCCTGGTGCAGGGAGATCCTTTCGAGGAAGCAACAACCATCGGACCGATGGCAAGGCCTGATCTGGCGCAACAACTCTTTCAGCAAATGCAGCATTCAGAAAAGCTGGGGGCAAATATTGTAGTTCCCGCCCAATTGAATGGATGCAATTTTACGCCTGCGTTGATGATGAATGTTCAGCCCGGCATGCCAGCCTTTGAGGAGGAAACATTCGGACCGCTCGCTGTTGTAATTCCTGCGGACGATGAAGCACATGCCCTTGCATTGGCCAACCAATCGCGTTATGGGTTGGGTGGTAGTATCTGGACAAACGACCTTCAAAAAGGCATCGCCCTGGCACGGCAGTTTGAAAGCGGCTCTGTTTTTATCAATGCATTAGTGAAAAGCGATCCACGGTTACCCTTTGGCGGCATTAAAAAATCGGGCTATGGCCGCGAATTAGGAAAGGAAGGTATCCTTGAGTTTGTAAACACAAAAACAATTGTGGTGGCCTGATCACAGGTTGAATATATCTGGGTCCTGGTCCTCCTCACCAGTTGTGGAGCTGAAACTTTCCGCAGGAAGTTCCTTACATTCATAACCACAATTTCCGCATTGATAAATGTATTCCGGCGCCACCGCATAATTGGCGAACAACCAGGTGAGGATGGCAGTTAAGTAATTTGAAACTTTCGGTTTGGGAATATAGCTGAAACTATTGCTTCCACATTGCGGGCAGGTGGCTGCCAACATGTATTCAATCTGGTATTGCCGCAACAGTTTTACCACGATGGCTTCATCAGTTTTTTTCACTACCAGTTTAATGCCGCCGATTGCGTTGCAAAGTATCGGGTCGATTGTAACCGTGTATTCATCCTTCAGGTAACATTCCACTCCTTCCGACTGCAACCGCGACAGGATAATGTTGGCAGAAAAATAATTATCAAAGGTTTTTACTGTTACTAACTCCATCACTCTTTTTTTATATTGAAGTATCTCAAGTTACTTCATTCATGCCATAGCTTGATTTCTGCAGATCTGCGGCAGGTGACCAGCCATAAAAAAACCGCCCAAAAGAGCGGTCTTTATATTTACTAACCCATCGAACTAACACATTAAACAGCCTGCATCTCGGCGATCTTTGCCCGGATCTTTGCTTCAATTTCAGTGGCCATTTCCGGGTTGTCACGCAGCAATTCTTTTACCGCATCCCTTCCTTGCCCAAGCTTGTTTGCATCGTAACTGAACCAGCTGCCACTTTTTTGAACAATGCCCAATTCAACGCCCATATCAATGATTTCTCCCACTTTTGAAATACCTTCTCCAAACACGATATCAAATTCGGCGTTACGGAAAGGAGGAGCTACTTTATTTTTTACCACTTTCACTTTTACCCTGTTACCGGTGGCCATGTCACCATCCTTTATCTGGGCGGTGCGGCGGATATCCAACCTAACCGATGCATAGAACTTCAGCGCATTTCCACCGGTTGTTGTTTCGGGGTTTCCAAACATTACCCCTATCTTTTCCCTTAACTGGTTAATGAAAATACAGCAGCAATTTGTTTTAGAGATGGTGGCTGTAAGCTTACGCAAGGCCTGGCTCATCAACCTGGCCTGCAATCCCATTTTACTATCGCCCATTTCTCCTTCCAATTCGCTTTTAGGAACCAGGGCTGCAACCGAGTCAACCACCACCACATCCAATGCTCCTGAAAGTATCAGGCGATCTGCTATTTCAAGGGCCTGCTCACCATAGTCAGGTTGCGAAATCAAAAGGTTATCTATATCAACACCGAGTTTTTGTGCATATACACTGTCAAACGCATGTTCCGCATCGATAAAGGCACACATGCCTCCTTTCTTTTGTGCCTCGGCAATTACGTGGGTGGCAATAGTGGTTTTACCACTACTTTCAGGCCCGTATATTTCCACCACTCTTCCTTTGGGAAGCCCCCCGATGCCAAGTGCTACATCCAATCCCAATGATCCTGTTGAGATCACTTCCTGTTCTACCTGGGTTTTTTCACCCATTATCATTACCGATCCTTTGCCAAAGTCTTTATCGATTTTATCCATCGTTAACTTCAGCGCCTTTAATTTTTCTGCGTTACTCATTGTTTGATTTTTTAAGTGATGTATCTGTTTTAGCGTTGTAAAAGTAATTTGCCAGCCAAAGATAATAGCTTTCTTTTATCAACACTAATTTTATTAGTATTTTTTTGACAAATTTTTTAGCCGTGCTAAAAGCCGCGTTTTTCAGTGGCTGATTTTACCAGCCAGGAAACAAAGAAAGCAGGATTAAATACGAGCCTTATTCAGCCGGGTTTTCCTCCAAAAAAGCAGGCTAAATGCGTATTTTTATTGAAAACTGCCGTAACCTGCAACAAGCCTTTTGAATTACATATCATTGTTAATCAATATGTTTTAATTCGTGTCGGGCGCCAGGGCATCCTATATTAAGAAATTGTTACCAAAGCTCCGTTTGGTTGCATCTCTGCGGCAGGATGCGTAATTTTTGGCATTAATAGTTGCAATATGAAATGGTTATTGGTAAACAGCAAGACCTCTTTATTACAGGAATACCGGCTTCTCGATGGGGGAAAAAACCTGGTGATTATTAAATACAACCCTGTTCACCGGAGCGCCCGGATCAGTTGCAACGGCACACAGCGCCTCTTCTTTATTGAAAGTACCGGCGCACTTACCGGTAAATATATTTTCAGAAACGAGTACGACATGGAGATCGGTCACATGCACTACGACAAGTGGTTTGGGAAAGAAGGACAGGTAACCATTGAAACACAGAAATACGATTACAAGATTACCGGAGCCAGCTCTCCTCAACTGATGATACGGGATGAGCAATCAGGCAGATCGATGAGTTGCGAAGTGGAAATTGAAAATGAGAGCAATGGCAACCTGGCCAGTCAAAGCTCAAAAGTTGAAAACAATTTTCTTTTATTGGGACTTTGCTGGTACATGTTTTTACCGGTTGCAAAAAAGAACTTGGTGGAACATGCCGCCTGAGTTTTGGTACATCAAACAGTACACATAGCATAGGAGCCCCATACTGATTATTATCTCTCTCCTGTCCATTGCGAAATAGGAATAAATAATGGAATTTCGCAGGGATGCAACAGCAACTTACCCCTTTACAGGCTTTACCCAAACTGATGCAATACTGTGCTTACCAGGAACGCTGTCACAGCGAGGTAAAGGAAAAACTCTTTGGATATGGAGTGTATGGCGATGATGCGGATGCCATCGTGAGCAAATTGATAGAAGAAAATTATTTGAATGAAGAGAGATTTGCCATCCAATTTGCCGGGGGAAAGTTCAGGGCAAAACAATGGGGAAAGGTTAAGATCAAACATGCACTGAAACAAAAAGGCCTGGGCGAATACTGTATCAAAAAAGCACTGAAGGAAATTGACGCCGGCGACTACGAACAAACTCTTCAAAAACTGGCCGATCAGCAAACCAGGTTGTTGAAAAGTGAAAAAAATATTTTTATTAAAAAGAGAAAACTGCAGGATTTCCTGCTGAGGCGTGGCTTTGAAACAGACCTGGTGTTTGGTATTGTTAAAGCGCTCTAGTGTTTCAATAATTCATCTACTGCTGACACGGCCTTGTTAAACCGTTCTTCATAGGTTCCGGAAATATCCACCCAGGGAACATCCTGGTTGATCATGATATCTTTATAATGGTGATACAACCTTGTCCGGGTGGGCAGGTCGGGATATTCCCGTAATTCATCTTTAACCCAGGGAGCATCGATATTACCCAACAGGTACAGGTCGTATTTTCTATCCACGATCTCGTTCAATATCCAGTTATGGCATTTGTCAAATACAAACTCGCACCACACTTTCATCACGATCATGTCTGTATCAATAAAAAGCGGAACAGCTGAATCCTTGCCCCAATGACCAACCGCCAGCTTTTCCTGCAACATTTTAAGCCCGGCTTCCTCGTTGGCGAGCTGCCCCCTTGCTACGTCTGAGAGATTTTCAAAAGTGTAATCAGTGCCATTTTTCAACAGGTATTCCCGGGCATATTCCTTTACCCAGGTACTGTGATAATGGTCAGCCAGTTTTTCACACAACGTACTTTTACCTGTTGATTCCGGACCTACGATTACGATCTTTTTTATGCCACTCATAATACCCCCTGCTATTTAAAGTGCCGCAATTTAATTGAACCTGCTGACAAAGCCTACAATCGCCGGCAGCATTCATCCTCCTCTCAGGCGGGATGCGCATTGCTGCGGGCTCTTTTCATCCATTCCAGCAACCCAAAAATTGCCATAACAAACAACACCACATAATACACGCTTGTAAAAACGTATTGCTTCACAAAATACAGTGGAATGGAAGTGATATTGGTGGCCAGCCACCAGTACCAGCTTTCCACCTTTTTTTTTGTCATCAGCCACATACCGGTAAATGCCGTTGCAGAAGCAAACGCATCTGCCCATGGTATGGCTCCCGGCGCAAAAGATTTTTTTAGGTAAGTAAGCGAAAAAAATATGAGCAGGTAAAAGCCGGTGAAAAAAGACAATTGATACAACCACCAGCGGCTGTTTGAAAACGCAACCTGTACTGCCTGCTGATGTGTGTTATCTTTTTTCAACCAGAGAATCCAGCCGTAGATGCTCATCACTGTATAATAAAAATTTACCGAGGCTTCTCCCAGCAATTGTCCACGAATACTCAGGTATATATAAAACACAGTATTGATCAATCCCACCGGGTACACCAGTATATTTTCGATGCGGCTGAACCATACGCTGGCAATACCCGCAAATACGGCCACATATTCCAGCCAGGAAGTTTGTTTCATGCCTTCCACGAACTGGTGGCAGATGTCGGGTAAACTCATGCAGGATATAATTTATTTTCACTGCCGGGTATTGCTTACCGGCGCCGGTTGTTGATGCACTGCTGTTTGCGGTACCTGTTGATCAAAGATAAAGGCTGTACACTAAAAACGGCCAATCCTGGTTTTCCATCGTCCATCACCTGGTAAAAAATATCATCATTCGATAACTCTTATGTGGGTACTGCAAAGCATCCTGCCGGTTTGTTATGAACAGTAAAACTATAAAACAGGATTGGGCAAAAAAATGACCACCGCTAAAGTGGTCAACAGAAGCGGGGTTGCTATCACAAACAACCCCGCTTTTACTTTTGAAACCGGTAAAATTATTTTGTCCAGTGATTGTCTGATTCATCAGCGTCCACAAATATTCTTCCGTCAAGATGTATTGATTCCAGCTCTTTGCTGGCACTAACGGTTACCAATGCCCGCTGCTGATTTTTTTCCCAGATGGCAGGTGTTTGATGAATTACTTCTTTGGTACCATCCGAATAATTCAACACCACATCTACCGGCGCCGCACAACCGCCTTTATTATTAATAGTGATCGTGTATGTATTTCCTTGTTTATCAACTTTAGCCAGACTGAGATCGATGAAATGGGTGCTGAAAAACCAGTTATTCCATAACCAGTTCAGGTTTTTTCCTGCTGCATCATTCATCGAATAAAAGAAATCCCAGGGAGTGGGATGTTTTCCATTCCAGCGGTCCATATAAGTATGGAGACATTTTTTAAACAATGCGTCACCAAGCAGGTCTTTTACCGCGAGGTATCCCAGTGCGGCCTTTCCATATTCATTATTGCCAAAACCACTGCCGGTCATGGCATCGCCTGGCGTTATCACCGGTATCTGCTCATCTGAGCCGTGATCATGGATCCAGCCATTTACCCTGAATCGTTTAAAAAAACCTTCAGCTCTGTCCTTGCCAA
>CAYVLT010000012.1:0-34448 GCA_964452405.1 uncultured Ferruginibacter sp. | reverse complement strand
ATCAACAATGGTGTTGTTGCGGGTATGCTGTACTTTTGTTGCAAACGTTACCGACTTGGATTTAGTGATACAAACAAAGAACCTGGTAAAGGTATATGGCAGCCGCACCGTGGTAAACAATGTTTCTTTCCATGTAAAACAGGGGGAGATCGTGGGACTGCTCGGTCCTAATGGCGCAGGTAAAACCACTTCCTTTTACCAGGTGGTGGGCCTGGTGAAGCCCGATTCAGGAGAAGTGTTTTTAAACGACATCAACATCACCAGACTCCCCATGTACAAAAGGGCGCAGATGGGCATCGGCTACCTGCCACAGGAAGCCAGCGTGTTCAGGAAACTGAGTGTACAGGATAATATTTCGGCGGTGCTTGAAATGACCAGTCTCACTAAAAAAGAACAAAAAGATAAACTCGAAATGCTGCTCGATGAATTTCGCCTGCAGCAGGTACGCCGCAACAACGGCGACACCCTGAGTGGTGGCGAAAGAAGAAGAACTGAAATTGCCCGTGCGCTGGCAGTGGATCCCAAATTTGTATTGCTTGATGAACCCTTTGCAGGCGTTGATCCTATCGCCGTGGAAGACATTCAATCCATCGTTGCCCGGTTGAAATACAAAAACATCGGCATTCTCATCACCGATCACAACGTAAATGAAACGCTTTCGATCTGCGACCGGGCTTACCTGCTGATTGATGGAAAAATATTTGAACATGGCACTGCCGAAGAACTGGCGGCCAATGAGCAGGTACGGCGCCTATACCTCGGAAGAAACTTTGAACTGAGAAGAAAGGACTACCTGCACGACGAAGCCAAAGGCCAGTAAAAGCGCCGGTTACAAAACCTTTCCTGCAGCAATGTTGCCCCGCAACACATTTCATCTTTTCATTTCATTTGCGTATTTTGCTGCATACTGATGAAACTGCTGTCTCCCGCCATATCAAAAATTGCCAGGATGCGTTTGTGGCGCATGCAAAAATGGAGCAACCACCCCGTGGCGGCCCAGCGGGAAGTGTTACAGCACCTGGTTACCTCTGCCCAATACACTGAGTTTGGAAAAAAATACGGCTTCTCTAAACTCTTCAACCTTAAATCGTTTAAACGTACCGTACCGGTACACGAATACAACGATCTGAAACCGTATATCGAACGCATGATGCAGGGCGAGGCCAATATTTTATGGAATGAGCCCATTAACTGGTTTGCCAAATCATCAGGAACCACCAGCGACAAAAGCAAGTTCATCCCCATCAGCGAAGAAAGCCTGCAGGATAATCATTTCCAGGGCAGCAAAGACATTCTCTCCAATTATTACCAGAACTTCCCGTCAAGCGACCTTTTAACCGGCAAGGGATTGGTGGTGGGCGGATCGCACCAGATCAGCAAAGTGAACGACGATATTCACTACGGTGATCTCAGTGCCGTATTGATGCAAAACTCACCATTCTGGGGCCAATGGCTTCGTACCCCCGAACTCAGCATTGCACTGCTGGACGAATGGGAGAACAAGATTGAAAAACTGGCGCAGATTACCGCCAACGAAAATGTAACTTCTATTGCAGGGGTACCTACCTGGACACTGCTGCTGCTGAAACGCATTCTCGAGATAAAAGAAAAGCAAACCATCAAGGAAGTGTGGCCCAATCTTGAATTGTATATCAACGGCGGCGTTTCGTTTGTGCCTTACCGGGAGCAGTTTGAAAAGATTATGGGCGCCCCGATCAATTACCTCGAGATATACAATGCCAGTGAGGGCTTTATTGCCGGACAGGTTTGCCCGGACGACGAGGGAATGCTGCTGTTTACCGAGCATGGCATCTTTTATGAGTTTATGCCCGTGGAAGAATATGGAAAAGCCAATCCCCAAACCATTGGGCTGAACGAAGTGGAAACCGGGCAAAATTATGCGCCTGTGATCAGCACCACCGGCGGCTTGTGGCGCTACCTCATTGGCGACACTATACAGTTTGTTTCTTTAAATCCCTATAAAATAAAAGTGAGCGGCCGCCTCAGGCATTACATGAATGCTTTTGGGGAAGAAGTGATTGTTGACAATGCCGACAAAGCCATTGCCATTGCCTCAGAGAAAACCAATGCTATCGTAAATGACTATACCGCAGCGCCGGTGTACTTCAGCGAAGCCGCTAACGGTACCCATGAATGGCTGATCGAATTTGAAACTCATCCTGCCAGTATCACCGCTTTCACTTACGAACTAGACACGGCCCTGAAAGAGATCAACAGCGACTATGAAGCCAAGCGCCACAAAGATATTGCCCTGAGGATGCCGCTCGTAAAAGCCTTGCCCAAAGGCACGTTCAATGAATGGTTAAGAAGCAAGGGAAAGCTGGGTGGGCAACACAAAGTACCACGGCTCAGCAACGAACGAACCTATCTTGAAGAAATATTACAGCTTGTAAAAAATGACTGATCTTTTCATAGAACGTACCTGCAAAAACTGCGGCAACCGTTTTTCGGGAAAATACTGTAACCATTGTGGAGAAAAAGTATACGACCACCACGACAAAACCATAGTTCACTTTTTTGAAGAAGGATTTCATTTTATCACTCACCTCGAGGGCACCCTCCTTACCACGCTTAAAACCATGTTTGTGGCGCCCGGGAGGGTTTCATCCGATTATTGCGACGGCATAAGAAAAAGGTATTTTAAACCACTTTCTCTGTTCCTGCTGCTCATAGTACTGTACCTGTTGTTTCCTGTTTTTGAAGGATTGAACATGCGGATGGAATATTATGCAGGGCAGGATTTTTATGGGCATTTTGCAGAGGCTAAAATTAATTCGGTAATGGCACACACGGGATTGTCCGAAGCAGCTTTGTCCGACAGGTTTCATGTAAAAGCAGAAAAAGTTTCAAAGTTTATGCTGATTGTCATTGTGCCCCTCACTGCCCTGTTTTTTTATGGCGTAGGGTTTTTCAAAAGAAAATATTTTTTTGACCACATGGTTTTTGCAGCGGAAATGAATTCATTTTACCTGCTCTGGGGTTTTTTATTGTTGCCTTTGTTGCTGGGCATTTTTAATCTTTTAGCCAGGCTGTTAACAGGCCATGTGATCCCCTTTCATGACCAGTTGCTTGGCATCCTGATTTACGGCGTTGTTTGTGTATATGCTGCCAGGGCTTCCTATCGCTTTTACCATTTCAACTGGTGGCAGTCAGTATTATTTTCCGTTGGCTTTTTTATTGTCCATTCTTTTATTGTGTATAGTTTGTACAAATTCCTTTTATTTGTGACTGTTATCAATCAAATCCACTAACATGAAATTACTGGAAGGAAAAACAGCCATTGTTACCGGAGCGGCCCGGGGCATTGGCGAGGGCGTTGCTGTAAAATTTGCCGAACAGGGATGTAATGTGGCTTTCACCTATGTAAGCGACAGCAGTGCCGACAGGGCAAAAAAGCTGGAAGAAAAACTCACCTCCCTGGGTGTGAAGGCAAAGGCCTACCAAAGCAATGCTGCCGATTTTGCTGCTTGTGAAAGCCTGGTGAACGATGTGCTGGCAGTGTTCGGGCAAATTGATATCTGTGTAAACAATGCCGGTATTTCAAAAGACAGCCTTTTATTGCGCATGACGCCTGAGCAATGGAATGAAGTGATACAGGTAAACCTTTCCAGTGTTTTTAATATGACCAAACAGGTGATCAAGCCAATGATGAAAGCCAGGAGTGGCAGCATCATCAATATGAGCAGCGTGATCGGTGAAATGGGAAATGCCGGCCAAAGCAGTTATGCTGCCAGTAAGGCCGGGGTGATCGGCTTTACCAAAAGCGTGGCGAAGGAATTGGGCAGCCGCAATATCCGTTGCAACGCCATTGCCCCTGGTTTTGTTGAAACAGACATGACCAGTTACCTGCAGGATGGGGATGCGGCGGAAAAATATAAATCCGGCATTCCACTGGGGCGCTTTGCCACCACCGAAGATATCGCCAACGTAACCCTGTTCCTGGCAAGCGGGCTGGGGACCTATGTTACCGGCCAGGTGATCAGCGCCTGCGGTGGGCTGAACATATAAGATAACGCGGCCCTTTTTCATAATTTTTTGCATTTTTTTTACTTTTTCATGGCATTTTTTTCTAAGCCATTGCCTTTTCTTTGCCCACTGAAAAATGAAGTCGCTCGTTGCTATATTAATTCTTGTTATCACCGCAGTGTATGTATTACCTGTTGGCAAACTCTTTAATGCCATCAGTGAAGTAACCTGTAAATGTGATGGCAGCGCAGCCGATGACGACAACACACCCGAAAGCAAAAAGGAAACCGGAAAAGAGTTTATTTCCATCTCCACCTTTGTGTTGATCCCTGCCCGTTATACCCGCCCACAAAAAACCAACCTTCCCATCAACCTGGTGGCTGTTCACTACACTGTAGAAACCCCTCCGCCTAACCAGGCCTGATCCATCCTGCTTACATCATTCATTTTCCGGGCCTCATCCCGGCTGTAAACCTATAGGGGCACAGTAAACAATTATGTTCATTTTATGAAAATCGCTGCTAATCCTGTTTCAAGGATATCAAAATTGCTTTCCCTCGAAAAGAAGGAAATCTCACAGATATATTTTTATGCCATCGTGTATGGCATCATCATGCTGGTAATACCATTGGGTATCCAGTCGCTCATATCTTTTGCGCAAACCGCCGCCATCTCGGCTTCCGTAATACTGCTCGTGATCTTTATTGTGTTGAGTGTTTTCATCAGCGGCGTATTGCAGGTGAACCAGATGAAGATCATTGAAAAAATTCAACAGAAGGTCTTTGTCCGGTACGCCTTTGGTTTCGCAGAAAAGATACCGCAGATCAACCTTTCGGCCGTTGATAATTATTACCTGCCCGAGCTCACAAACCGTTTTTTCGATACGCTCACGCTGCAGAAAAAAATTGCCAAGCTCCTGCTCGACTTTCCACTGGCGATTGTGCAGATATTATTTGGCCTGCTCCTGCTTTCGTTTTACCACCCGCTGTTCATCGCATTCGGTATCATGCAGGTGGCTGTGGTGTACGCCATCCTGTATTTTTCAGGAAAAAAAGGTTTGTACACCAGTATTGAAGAGAGTGGTTACAAATACCGCGTGGTGGCCTGGCTGCAGGAAATGGCACGCATTATCCGCTCCGTGAAATTTTCAAAGTCGCACGACTTCACGCTGCAAAAAGCAGATGCAGATATTACGGGCTACCTGCAGTACCGCACCGAACATTTCAAGGTGCTGCTGCTTCAATACAAAACACTGATCGGCTTTAAGGTGCTGGTGACAGCGGTAATGCTGGGCGCCGGATCTTACCTGATGATCAACCAGCAACTAACAGTAGGGCAGTTTATCGCTGCGGAAATCGTTATACTCACCATTTTAAATTCAGTTGAAAAGCTCATCATTAACCTGGACAGTGTGTATGATGTACTCACCGCCATCGAAAAAATTGAGCAGGTAACGGATAAAGAAAGCGAGTTGTCGGGAACGGTTCTCTACCAGCCAGCTGTACAAAAAGGTATCAGCGTTACGGTTCAGCAACTCGGCTTTAGTTATGAACCCGGGAAAAATGTATTAAAGGGCATTAACCTCGCGGCAAAGTCCGGGCAAAAAATTTGTATCACCGGCGCAGATGGGTCTGGCAAATCCACCTTGCTGCGTTTGCTTACCGGTATGTACAACGATTACGAGGGAAATATTCTCTTTGACGATATCCCCATTAAAAACTATAACCTGCAGCAGCTCCGCCAGAAAGTGGGAGTGCTCGTAAGCCAGCAGGATATTTTTGAAGGCAGTCTTTTGGAGAACATCACCATGGGGCTTCCTGACCCCGACATGGAGGAACTGATGTATTTGTGCAGGCGGGCCGGGCTGACCGACTTCATCAGCACCCTCAAATACGGTTTTGATACGCACATCAACAGCAGCGGACGCAAACTACCCAGTACGGTTATACGAAAAATATTACTGGTGCGGGCATTGATCAATAAACCTGCCCTTTTGTTGCTGGAAGACCCCTGGTACGGTATTGAACCTTTGTACCAGGAGCAGATAAAGCAGTTGCTGCTCCACGAAATGAAATACAGCACGGCTTTCATTATTACCAACGACCCCGGGTTTGCCGCCGCCTGTGAACAAGTCATTCACCTGGATCAAGCATCCGAAAATCAACACTCATGACAGTACTCAACGCATATAAAAACATTTACCGCTACGACAAGAACAGTAAGATCAAATACTGGGCAATGGGCTTTTTTGCGGCTGCCATCATTTTCCTCTTTTTACCATGGACGCAGAATGTGCGTGCACGCGGCAGCGTTACAACGTTGCGGCAGGAACAACGACCGCAGGTACTTAACAGTATTCTGCCCGGTAAAATAACCCGTTGGTATGTAAAAGAAGGAGATCATGTGAATGCAGGCGACACCATACTGCAGATCGGTGAAGTAAAGGAAGATTATTTTGATCCGGCCTTTGCTGACCGCACGGGCGAACAGTTAGATGCCAAGCGGTCGACCATCGATTTTTATAAAAACAAAGTATCGGCAACGCAGCAACAACTGGCGGCGCTTGAAAGTTCCCGTGGCCTGAAGCAGCAGCAATTGCAGAATAAGATCAACCAGTTGCGGGTAAAACTGCTGGCAGACAGTGCCGAAATGGTGGCCGCTGTAAATGATGCCCGGCTGGCTGAGTTACAGTTCAACAGGCAGAAAGCCATGTACGACAGCGGGTTGGTTTCATTAACACAACTCGAACAACGCAATGCCGGTTATCAAAACAAGCTGGCAAAGAGAATAAGTGCTGAAAATAAACTGGCCGTCACCAGGCAGGAGCTGCAGATCGCTTCTATCGAGATCAATGCACTGGACCAGGACTATGCAGAAAAAATTTCGAAGGCGCAGGGCGACCGCTTCCAGTCAATGTCGCAGATAGCAGGCAGCGAAGGTGATGTGGCTAAACTGAAGAATCAATACAGTAACTACAGCATCCGCAAGAGCATGTACTTTATCACAGCTCCCCAAAATGGCCAGGTAACCAAGGCCAAAAAAGCCGGCATCGGTGAAATGATCAAAGAAGGAGAAACGCTGGTGGAAATAGTGCCCGACAAAGTGGATTATGCCGTGGAACTCTACGTTTCGCCGGTGGACCTCCCTTTGATCGACCGCGGACAAAAAGTGCAGTTTCTTTTCGACGGATTTCCCGCCATTGTGTTCAGCGGCTGGCCTAATACCTCTTACGGAACATTCAGCGGCAAAGTGATCGCTGTTGAAAATGCAGTGAGCGCCAACGGTATGTTCCGTGTACTGGTAACAGAAGATACCACGGCTGGAAAAAAATGGCCCACAGAATTGAAAGTAGGTGCCGGGGCTCAGGGCTTTGCGCTGCTTAAAAATGTACCGGTATGGTATGAGTTGTGGCGGAACATCAATGGTTTTCCTCCCGACTATTATAAAACAACAACTGCAACCAAAAAATGAAACAAATCATCGCTATATTTTTCATACTCTTCTGCCACCCGCTATGGGTGCAGGCCACGGATACGTTATCGCTCCGGGGATTTTTATCAATTGTAAAAAAATATCACCCGGTGGCCCGGCAGTCGGATATATTAATTGATAAAGCCGCCGCAGAATTACTGGGCAGCCGGGCCGGTTTTGATCCTGTATTGTCCGCAGGAGCAGAAGATAAAACCTTCAATGGCCTCAACTATTACCGGGGTAACAACACGCAATTATCAATCCCTACCTGGTATGGCATTGAAATCAACACGGGCCTCCAATACCTCGCGGGCACGAGAAACAACCCTGAAGAAACCGTGGGTAGCACCAGCTATGCAGGCATCAGCATACCCCTGGCAAAAAATCTGTTGATGGACAAAAGGCGGGCCGCCCTTCAACAGGCAAAGCTCATGCAAAAAGCGTCTTACCATGAACGTGAGGTGCTACTCAATAACCTGCTGCTGGATGCGGTTCACCAGTACTGGCAATGGGTACAGACATTCGCTGTTTTTAAGGCTTATGAAAGAATCATTGAAGTAAACAGGAGCCGCTACCTGTTGGTGCAGGCGGCCTTTAAAAATGGTGAAAGGCCCGCAATAGATACCACCGAAGCATTGACGCAGTTACAACAGTTCGAGTACCTGCAAAATGAAGCCTGGATGGCATGGCAAAACAGCGGCATTGGGTTGAGTAATTTTTTGTGGACCGAGCGTACAACCGCCTACCAGCTTCCACCCGGCGTGGAACCTGCAGAAGATAAGAACGGGATGATCAGCGATGAAGTGACCTTCCCCGAGTTGGAACAACTATTGACGAATGCACAAGGCAGCCACCCGGAATTGTTATTGTACAATTTTAAGCTGCAATCATTACAGGTGGAAAAGAAATTGAAATTCCAGGAACTGTTACCCAAGATCGACCTTAAGTACAACCAGCTTGGAAAAGGATTTGATCTTTCCAAAACAACTGTACAACCATTGCTGGACAATAACTACAAATACGGCATCAGTTTCAGTGTGCCATTGCGGTTGAGCAGTGGGCGGGCCGGGTATAAGCTGGCGCGGCTCAAGCTCAAAGAAACGACCCTTCAACAGGCACAAAAACAAAACGACATAGCCAATAAGATCCGCAATTATTATAACCAGCTGGTGACCTATAAAAACCAGGTGGCTTTGTTGCAGCGCTCGTACGGGTCGTTCCTGCAACTGCAGAAGGCTGAGGAAACAAGGTTTTTAAATGGTGAAAGTTCTTTGTTTTTAATTAACAGCCGCGAAAACAAGGCGTTGGAAGTTCGGCTCAAACTGTTGGATGCATTAACAAAGTTGCAGAAAACTTCCTGGTCGTTGCAATGGGCCGCAGGCAGCCTGTGGATGCTTTGAGGCTTTGGTTTTTTCTTTAACCGCCCTTTTAAATCCGGATGTATATATTTGCATCCGATGACGGTTAAAAGAAACATAGGCGTTTTTTTATTGCTGGTATTTGTGTTACAACTGCTTCCTGTGCGGCAGGTGGTCAACTATTTTTTGGAGGACAACCTTTCCGTGGAGGAAATCATCGATAGTTCAAAATCAACCGGTAAGGCTTCGGTAATAGACGAAGATCAACTGGTACCAGAATTTCATTATTGGGAACATCCTCTTCTTGCCGCTAAAAACATTGTGTCGGGCCTCTATAAAACAATGCTCCCCTCCACGCATACCGACGATGTGGAAACACCGCCACCTAATTGTTGACCGGCGCTCTCCATTTATTTCCTATATCAGTTAACCTTTCAGCGGGTATGAACACATTTGTGTTTACCCAGCTATACTGCTGCCCGGATGCCCTGTTGTTACAGGCTTGATGGCAGCAGTAAAAATTATTCAATCATGAAAAAATATGTTCAGAATTTGGCGGCAGATCTGCCGGCCTCCATCGTAGTGTTCCTGGTGGCGTTGCCCCTTTGCCTCGGCATTGCGCTGGGTTCCAATGCTCCTAATTTGTTTGCCGGTTTAATCGGCGGTATTGTGGGAGGCGTGGTGATCGGCTCATTGAGTGGATCGCAGGTAAGTGTAAGTGGTCCAGCGGCCGGTCTTACGGCCATTGTGGCGGCAGCCCTGGCGAAATTACCCAGCTACGAGGCCTTCCTGCTGGCGGTGGTGATCGCAGGGATCATCCAGTTGGTATTTGGATTTTTAAAAGGCGGTGTGTTGGGAGATTATGTGCCCAACAGCGTGATCAAAGGTATGCTGGCAGCGATCGGCCTCATCCTCATCCTGAAACAATTGCCACACCTGGTAGGATTTGATAAGGATTTTAACGGCGACCAGGCTTTTTTTCAGAAGGATGAAAACAACACATTTTCTGAAATATTGTATGCTTTCAATTACATCACGCCGGTTGCTTTGCTTATCGGCGCTGCCGGTATCGGCATCCAGGTATTTTGGGAAAAAGTTCTTGTAAAGAAATTCGCTTTTTTTAAACTGGTACCTGCGCCCCTCGTGGTGGTGATTGTAGGTATCCTCATCAATATTGCATTTGGCGGTCATGAAAGGCTGGCATTGGAAACTGAGCACCTGGTAAACATTCCTGTAGCAGCCTCGCTCAAAGAATTCGGTTCGTTTTTCACTGCACCCGACTGGAGCTTTTTTACCAATGCGGAAGTGTGGGTGAGCGCCCTTACACTGGCGTTGGTGGCCAGCCTGGAAACGTTGCTGAGCATTGAAGCAGCTGATAAGATTGATCCTTATAAAAGAGTAACCGACAATAACCGGGAATTGAAAGCGCAGGGCGTGGGTAATATTATATCAGGTATGATCGGCGGACTGCCGCTCACATCAGTAATTGTTCGTACATCGGCCAACGTGAGTGCCGGGGCAAAATCAAAAATGTCGGCAGTGATGCATGGGTTGTTCCTGCTGCTGAGTGTGTTGTTCATCCCCACGATATTAAACCAGATTCCCTATGCGGCGCTGGCGGCTGTATTGATCTATATCGGGTACAAACTCGCAAAGGTTTCATTGTTCAGGGAATTTTATGCAAAGGGGTGGGACCAGTTTATTCCATTTGTGGTTACCATCATCGCAATATTGATGACAGATTTATTGAAAGGAATTATCATCGGTATTGTTGTAGGCCTTTATTTTGTGATGAGAAGTAATTTTAAATCGGCAGTATTTATCGTGAACGATCACAATAAATATTTGTTCCGGTTGAGAAAAGATGTATCTTTTTTAAACAAAGCATTTGTAAAAAGGAAGCTCGAAAAAGTTCCTGCCAATGCGTATGTGCTGATAGACGCCACAAGGGCTGATTTTATCGACAAGGACATCATTGACACGGTGAATGAATTTACCGCCCACGCACACCTGAAAAATATAAAAGTTGAAATAAAAAAAAGTACGTATAAATTACGTCATGATGAGTTGACCGGCAACCATGTTTCTGTGCAACAGCAACAAGACGATATTGCTCACTGAAAAAAAACAACTATGCACTCATACGAAAAATTACTGCTCGAGAACAAAGCCTGGGCAACAGAAAAAACCGAAGATGATCCAAAGTTTTTTGACCGGCTTGCAACCTTACAAACCCCGGAGTTTTTGTGGATCGGCTGCAGCGACAGCCGTGTTCCCGCTAACGAGATCACCGGTACACAGCCCGGGGAGATATTCGTACATCGAAATATTGCCAACCTCGTAATACATACCGATGTAAACCTCCTCAGTGTTTTGGAGTACGCTGTGGTGCATTTAAAAGTAAAGCACGTGATCATCTGCGGTCACTATGGTTGCGGGGGTGTGCGGGCGGCCATGAGCAACACCGATTTTAACCAGGTGCTCAACATGTGGCTGCGTAATATTAAAGATGTGTACCGTCACAACAGGGAAGAGCTTAATGGTATCGCAGATGAAGGCCTGCGTGCCGACAGGCTTACCGAGCTCAGCGTGATTGAACAGGTGCAACGCCTGGCTAAAACATCCATCATTCAAAAAGCCTGGAAGCAACGCAATGGTCCTGATCTGCATGGCTGGGTATATGGATTGAAAGACGGCTTGATCAACCCGCTGTATGAAATGCGGGCCAATTCAGAGATCGACCCATTGTATGTGTACGACGGACTGTAACTTTTTATAAAGATCCCCGGAAGGGGATTTTTTTTGCACCTCCTGTTTGCTCCTGTGCGTAACTGTTATATTCCACTTTAGCGGTATTGACAAAGCTTTAATAAAGTTTTACATTCAACCCATAAATAATAAAGTATGCCTGCTACCAACTCATTTACCCGCAAAGGAGCTTTTTTGATCAGTTGCGTGTCCCGTTCTGTTTGGCTTTTTTTCCCTGGGATACTCTTTTTACTGCTGTCGTTTGCTGCCTTTGTAAAACTGACACAGGGAAAAGACCTGATGGTATTATCCAGCGAAAGACCCGGTAATTTCATGTTCTTCTTAATCGCATTGATCTGCCTGGTACTGGTTTGCTGGTACGCCGCCCGGTTGGTGGCGCAGGCAAGGCATGCAGCTACACCGGGTTACCTTCCTGATTTTTTGTACAGCCATGTACCCCGTGTCACCGGATTTTGTTTTTTTACCATTTTTATCATCGCATTTCTGCAAACCGCTTTGTTCAGGCAGTACAGCAATATCGTATACTGGGGCATTTTTTTATTTTCGATTCCCTACTATTGGTGGTGGACAAAATTCATCGAACAGAAATTCAGGAAGATCATTTTTAACTGGATCTTTTTCTCCACCATTTTTGCCATTGCGCTGGTAAGCATCCTGGTGTCGTTCAAACTGGATGGCAATGAGTGGCTCATCATCCTCGACCTGCTGCTGCTGCAATGGGGCTTTTTGGTTTTTGTGATCACCCGCAGGCATTGGTTGCAGGAAGTGGCCGCCAGCCAAAGAAAACAACAACAACTTCCCGGCATCATCAAAAGCCTTTCAAAAAAAGCGGGCATCGATCCGGCAGAAGAAATGTTCCATGTATTTTTTTTGTTACTGGCTTTGTTCGTGCTGGTGGTGTATATCTGTTCCACGTTTAGTGTATCCTTTGCTGTTTACATCACCTCCTTTCCATTTGTGCTGCTGGCATTTGCCGTGTTTGCCGGGGTGGGAGGTTTTATCACCCATCGTTCTGTGAAGTGGGGTTTCAACATTCACCTGTTGATACTCATCTTCGTCTTCATTATCGGCTTCTGGACGGAGCGGCATAAAGTAAAACTTGTACACAGCACAACCGCTAATTTTAAACAACGGGCTCCATTGAGGCAGTACTTCAAACGATGGGTGGATGAAAGAAAGGACGCCATCGACTCTTCGGCATCATATCCCATGTATTTCGTGCTCGCCGATGGCGGCGCTTCCCGCTCAGGATATTGGGTGGCCTCGGTGTTAAGCCGCTTACAGGATGAAACCGCCGGCCGGTTTGGTAAGCACCTGTTTTGTTTGTCAGGCGCATCGGGCGGAAGTGTGGGCAATGCCGCTTTTTATTTATTGTTGAAAAAAAGAGGCAGTGATCATGTGATACCGGCCGACAGTGTGTTTTTAAAAGATTCAAGGGAATACCTCCAGTCAGATTTTTTAACCTATACCGCCAGCCGTATGCTGGGGCATGATTTTTTTATACAGCTATGGCCTTTCTCCACCGATGGCGACCGGGCCGCGGCCCTTACACAGGCCCTGGAAGAAGCGCCTGCAGGCGATGCTGTTTTTTTAAAAGACAGCATTAACATGCGCACCACACTTGCCAGTTTGATGAGCGATCAACGCAATATCAAGGCTACCCTGCCGGTACTATGCATCAACACCACCCGTATGCAGGACGGAAAACCTTCTGTGATCAGCACCATCAACATACAGGCGAACCAACGTGATTTTAATAACCGGCTGGATGTACTCGATCTTTTAACTGACACCACCCTGGATATGAAACTTAGCTCTGCCGTGGTGTTGGGAGCCAGCTTTCCCTACCTGAGCCCCGCCGGGCGAATTGATGGTAAAGTGCCGAACGCAAAGGACAGCCTGAGTGTGAATTATTTTGTTGACGGTGGTTACGTGGATAATTCCGGCGCAGGCGTGGTACACGAAATGATCATTCAGTTGCGCCGCATGGTGGCGGAAAGCAGTTGGGATGCTGCTACCAAAGCCCGGTTATCCAAACTGAATATACAGGTGATCCACATTACAAATGGTTTTTCCGGCGACATGCTCGTGCATAAGGTAAATCCTTTTGTAAACGACCTGGCTGCCCCATTGAAAACATTGGCAGGAAGCTATGGCATACAAACAACCGTTAATGACAGCCGGCTAAAAAACTACCTCAGGGATTTTACAGGAGATGATATCAATTACTGGGATATTAATTTATACCGTCCGCATGAGCCTTTAAAATATTCCATGAACTGGGTGATCTCCAAACGCACGCGGGACAGTATGGATAACAGGCTTGCCCAACACAAAGAGCTCAACACGCTCGCTGCCAAAATGCGGGCCAGCTTAAAATAGTTGTGGTAACTTAAAGACTGATTCGGGCTGAAAGATTGATCACACGGCCATCGAGCGGCGCCAACAATTGCTTGAATACCGGGTTGGTGACAGAACCGGTGTACAGGGTTTCTTTTTTCGACTGCCGGTAATCATTGCAAATTATGGCATATTGGGTAAACCATTCAATGCCTGCCTGCTCAATAAGAAACTGCATTGGAAGGGAAGTAACAAAGCTGTCAGCCCCGCAGGAGTTGTTTATAAAGGTCATCTTTCAGGTGTACTCTTCTCAGTCGCAGTTCATTCAGGTACTCGTCACTGGTAGTAACATCACCGGTTTCTATTTTATAGATCTGTTCGTCCAGTTCATGATATTCATCAAACATCTTTTTGAAATGTGTATTGCCATTCCTCAATTCCAGCATCTTTGCCTTATGTTCAGGAAATTCATGCAGCAGATCATGTTTTTCCATGGTAATTAATTTTAATCAAATCTACCCGTTGAAAATTCATTTCTTATTGATGACAAGCACCCGTTTCAATGATACAAATCATCATATGAAAAAGCCCGCTTTTTACCGCGGGCGTATGCAACGCCTTTGATATCGGTTGCAGGTAGCCGTTATAATAATAGAAAATTCAGGGAAGCGAATGGCATTGCTATCAAAAAAAAAATAACAATGCGGGCCTTGCTTTTTTAGTAAGCGGTTAAGCGGCTCACATACTCATCCAGCCTGCTGTAAGCCATGAAGTTTTTTTCGAGCTCCAGGTTAAATGGAATGGGTGTATCCAGGCTGGCGCAGCGCATTACAGGGGCATCCAGTTTTTCGAAACAATGTTCGCTGATCCACGCGGCCACTTCGCCACCAATACCCCCGGTAAGCGTGTCTTCATGTAATACCAGCACTTTACCGGTTGCTTTCACTGCCTGGGCGATAGCATCATAATCCAACGGAAGCAGGGTGCGCAGGTCAAGAATATAAATAGAAATGGCAGGATGATTTTTTGCATAGTCGATTGCCCAGTGTACACCTGCGCCGTAGGTGATGATCGTAACATCGTTGCCCGCCTGCACAAGCCTTGCTTTGCCAATAGGAGTTTCATAAACATCCGCAGGTACCGGTCCGCTCACACTCCGGTACAGCGCTTTGTGTTCAAAATACAACACGGGATTGGGGTCGTTGATCGCCGCTATCAGCAAACCCTTGGCATCCCCTGGTGTGGAAGGATATACAACCTTTAAACCCGGGGTGTGTACAAACCAGGCTTCATTGCTTTGGCTATGAAAAGGACCCGCGCCCACTCCGCCCCCCGTAGGCATTCTTACCACCACATCTGCCTGTTGCCCCCAGCGATAATAAAGCTTTGCCAGGTTATTAACGATCTGGTTAAAACCCACTGAAACAAAATCGGCAAACTGCATTTCCACCATTGCTTTATATCCTTTCAGGGAAAGGCCCAGGGCAGCGCCAATGATCGCACTTTCGCAAATGGGTGTATTACGCACTCTTTCTTTACCAAATTCATCCACAAAACCTTCGGTTATTTTAAAAGCGCCGCCATAGGCTGCGATGTCCTGTCCCATCAATACAAGTTCAGGATGCTGTTGCATCGATTGTTGCAGCGCTTCTTTGATACCGTCGATGAATCGTTTTTCCGGCGCAGTGTTGTTACCTGTTTCCGGGTGCTGCCGGGCCGGCGCTGCAGGGAAACGGCTGTGTTTTTCCTCATTAACCCGGGGCGGGGCTAACAGGGGCGCATATACGTCTTTCAGTTCCTGAAACGTGTTGGCCACCAACGGTGCAGCTTCATAAGCCAGTTTTAATTCCGTTTCAATGTATTCTTTCAATTCATTGTTGATCTGCCCTATCGTTTGTTCGTCCATCACACCCTGTTCCATCAAAAACTGTTGATACGTTTTTACAGGATCACGTTTTTCCCAGAGATCAAATAATTGGGGGGGTACATATTTTACGCCGCTCGCTTCCTCGTGCCCGCGCATGCGGAAGGTCATGCATTCTATCAGGTAGGGTTTTTGATTTTCAATGCAATACTGCCGCACCCCTTTAATGGTATCATACACTTCAAGAATATTATTGCCATCTATACGCACTCCTTCCATCCCGTAGCCCTTTGCCCTTTCCACCAGGCTGAAACAACGGTATTGTTCACTCACAGGTGTACTGAGGCCGTAGCCATTGTTCTCGATTAAAAAGATAACCGGAAGATCCCATACTGCTGCTACATTGAGGGCTTCATGAAAATCCCCTTCGCTGGTGCCGCCATCACCGGTAAAGGCCAGCGACAGTTTATTTTCGTTACTCAGTTTGCAGGCAAGGCTCACACCATCCGCGATGGCAAGTTGCGGGCCGAGGTGACTGATCATGCCGCAGATATGATGCTCACGGCTGCCAAAATGAAAACTTCTTTCCCGTCCATTGCTATAGCCGTCTTTGTTGCCCTGCCATTGTTTGAATAATTTATTCAGAGGCATGTCACGGGTGGTGAATACACCAAGATTGCGGTGCAGGGGCATGATCCATTCATCCGCCTCCAATGCCAGGGTTGCGCCTACCGAAATGGCTTCCTGTCCTATACCACTGAACCATTTGCTGATCTTTCCCTGCCGGAGCAACACCAGCATTTTTTCTTCGATGAGCCTTGGCAACAAGAGTTTTTTATAGATGGAGATCAACTGTGTGTCGGAGAAATTATTTCTATGGAATAGCATATCGGTTAACAAGTATTTTCTACCATGAAGGTAATGGTTGTTATGCAGCAGGATACCAATTAAGAAAATAATAATACCGCCTTTTAAAAGTGGTGTCTGTACCGGTTGTTAAAACTGTCAAAAAAATAATATACCGCTTGTGCAAACTGCCGGTTGTTTACATCCTGACAAAAAAACTGTATGAACTTTTTCCTCAAAACAACTGCAGCCCTGCTCTGTGGCACCGGCATCGTACTCACAACGCCTCAAACGCCGCCAACATGTTCAAACGCTCCGTTAAATACAACGGCACCAGCCGCAGCGCCAAAAATACAGGCTGCGATATTGCTGGATGTAAGCAACAGTATGGATGGACTGATTGAACAGGCCAAGGCCCAGTTGTGGAATATGGTGAGCGTGATGGGCAGGGCCAGGTGCAATGAACAAACCCCGCAGATCGAAATCGCATTGTATGAATATGGCAGGCCGGCCAATGAGAGGAGGAACGGTTTTGTGAAGCAACTTATGCCCTTTAGTACAGACCTCGATGGCTTATCCCAAAAACTTTTCAGCCTCACCACCAACGGCGGCGATGAATATTGCGGACATGTGATTTACAATTCGATCAAAGAGCTTTCCTGGGATACTGCTTCTAACAATTATAAAGTGATCTTCATTTGTGGGAATGAAGATTTTCTGCAGGGCGATATCAGCTTTACCAAAGCCTGCGCTGCTGCCGCAAAAAAAGGAGTGATTGTAAACACTGTTTACTGCGGCGACAAACAACAGGGCATCACAGAGCACTGGAACCTGGCTGGAGAATGTGGCAACGGAAGTTTTACAAATATTGACGCTAATGTGAAAGCGGAAGACATAGACACGCCTTACGACAGCACACTGTATGCGCTCAACGAACAACTGAATGGCACTTACATTGCCTATGGGGCAAATGGCAACGCCGGGTACATGAACCAGGGCCGGATGGATGTGGCCAATGCCAGCCTCAGTAAAAAGGCAGGCCTGCAGCGCATCAAGGTAAAAGGGAAAAAGGAGTTGTATAAAAATTACAGTTGGGACCTGGTGGATGCTGCAGCTTACGACAGCCTGGATGTTGTATCAATCAATACCAGCGCACTGCCAGACAGCCTCCGGACAAAAAGCAAAGACGAGCTTAAAAAGATCATCGCGGCAAAAGCTGCCGAACGGGACGCTGTACAGAAAAGAATCGGCGAGCTCAGTGTGGAGAGAGAAAAATTCCTGGCAGCTGCAAAAACCAGCAAAAGCAATGAATCAACAGAGGCTACACTGGAAACCGCCATTGAAAAGATGATCAGGGAACAGGCAAAACGTTTTAATATGCAGATCCGGTAAACTGCTTAGTCACGGGCTTTTTCCCTGAAAGCCTGTTTATGAACCACGGAATTAAAAAAAGAAAGTAATACACTAAAGAGCATGGCATGCCAGAAGGAGTCAACTTTAAAGCCATGTACAAAATGGGCGTCAATTAAAATGATGCAGGCATTGATCACGAACAAAAACAATCCCAGCGTGAGAATAGTGGCTGGCAGTGTGAGCAGGATCAGCAAAGGCTTGATGAAGGCATCCAGCAGGGCCAGTACCGCCGCCACCACGATGGCAGTGAAAAAATTATTGTTTACGATGTCGATGCCGGGCAATATGTAGGCAAGGATAAAAACGTTTACCGTGGTGATCAGAATTTTCAGTAAAAAACTCATGTGGCAATTTTAACAAACTAAAGATGCGGCAAAAAAAATTAAATTACAACCAGCTCATAAAAGTTTTCCGGCACCAGGTATTTGTTGGCCAACGCTTTTAATTCTTCCGCAGAAATGGTTTTTATGGTATGGATCGATTGATAAAAATACTGTTCGTCGAGGTTGTTTAAAATGATATTCTTCCAGCGGCTGATAATATGGAAGGGTCCGTCAAGATCGCCCAGGATGATGCCTATGAGGTAATTTCTTACCAGCAACAACTCTTCTTCATCTATCAGCTCCTCTCTCAGCAACTGCATCTCTTTGTAAATTTCTTCAATGGTTGCTTCACACACTTCTTTACCGGCTTCGGTACTGATCATCAAAGCGCTTTCCTGTAAATGATTTTGCACATAACTGTGTATGCCGTAGGTGTACCCTTTTTCCTCGCGGATATTACTCATCAATCTCGACCCGAAATACCCACCGAACACAGTATTCAGCACCATCATCCGGGTAAAATCCGGGTGATGCCGGTTAGGAAACGGCGTGGCCAGCCGGATGGCTCCCTGAACGCCCTCTGCATCATTCTGTACCCGGTATTTTTTTTCTGCTGCCTGCGCCCGCTGTACAATGGGCGTGGTAAAGTTGGCAGGCGCCAGTTTCAAATCACCAAAATGGTGGTTGAGTTGATCGTGCAGATCTGAGGGTAATTTGCCCGCCACAAAAAGCACGCAACTGCCATTTACGTAGTATTGATTAAAATGCGCTTTTAGCTGGTCCGCCGTTAGTGCATCATAATCTTCTGCCTTTATATAATGACCATAAGGATGTGCATCTCCATACAGGTAGGCATCAATAAGACGGTTGGCAACGAAATCGCATTTCTGCAAACTAACACTCAGTTTTTGCTTGCTGTTTTGCTTATAAATGTTCAACTCGTTTTCAGGAAATACCGAATCCGTGATCATCTCTTTGATCACGGGAAACAGTTCGCCGGCATATTTGGTAAGCGTGTGCAGCGAAAGCACGGCCGTTTCGTTGTAGCAGGCACGACTGCAGTAGGCACCATAGTATTCAAAAGCCTCATTGATTTCAAAGGCTGATCGGCTGCCGGTGCCGTTCTTTAACAAATGATTGGTGGCGGCTGCAACAGCGCTGGCTTTTTCATAGCTGTTACCGGCGTAAAAAACCATTTCAAGCTGTAGCACATCCTGCGAACCGGCATCAATGGCATATACCTGCAGGCCATTGTTTAAAATGTATTGCTGGTAGGGTTTTAACTGCAGGGAAAAATCAATCGCGTCTTTGATGGCAGGGGCTTCAGTTCTGTTTAGCATCATTGTTTATTTAATATACGTACGGGGCGGGTTCAGTTAGCAGCGTAGTAATATAAAGTGTTACAATTATTGTGGTCGAATATGCGGCTGCATTCTTCCTGTATACCGGCTGCGGTTACCTGCTGGTACCGGCCCAGTTCTTCGTTGATGAGGTTGGCATCGCCCAGTAATTCGTAAATGGCCAGGTTGGTGGCCCGGTTCATAAGGCTCATATCTTCAAAAGCCAGCATGCTTTCCGTTTTATTTTTTACTTTTTGCAGTTCCTTTTCGCTGATGCCTTCCTGCGTTAATTTGTTGATCTCTTCCATCACAGCCGCTTCTGCATCCAGCATGTTCACTCCCTTCACCAGCCGGCCTTCAATGGTGAGCAGGCCGGCATCAAAACTGCCGAAATGCTGGCATTCGATGTTGCTGAATAATTTTTTTTCTTTTACCAGTGCCTGGAATAAGCGGGAAGAACCGCCGCCACTTAATATTTCCGTGATCAGCTCTGTGGCATAGTACCGGTCGTCGAGGCGGGAGGAAATATGCCAGGCTTTGTAGAGCGCATCCAGCGGAACATTGGCACGCACCTCCAGGCTGCGGGGAGCTGTTTGCGCCGGTTCTGCCGGTAGCTGTCGAACATACCGCTCGCCGGCGGGGATGGGCCCAAACCATTTTTCTGCCAGGGTCTTCACCGCGGCGGTGGTGATATTACCTGCCACAACCAGGATGGCATTGCAGGGTGTATAGTGTTTAAAGAAAAAATCTTTTACGTCCTGCAGGGTGGCATCCTCCACATGTTTTAATTCTTTTCCGATGGTCATCCAGCGGTAAGGATGTGTGGTGTAAGCCAGCGCTCTTAATTTATGCGACACATCACCATAAGGTTTATTGATATAGTGTTCCTTAAATTCTTCACATACCACTTTCTGCTGCACTTCCAGGCTTTTTTCATTGAAGGCGAGACTTAACATCCGGTCGCTCTCCAGCCAGAACGCAGTTTCAATGTTCTCTGCCGGCAGCTGGCAATAATAATTGGTGAGGTCGTTGGTGGTAAAAGCGTTGTTTTCTCCGCCTGCAACCTGCAGGGGTTCATCATATACAGGTATGTTGAGGCTGCCGCCGAACATGAGGTGTTCAAACAAATGAGCAAAGCCGGTTTTATGTTCATCCTCATCCCTGGCGCCTACATCATAAATTACATCCACCACCACCATCGGGGTGCTTACATCTTCATGTACCAGAACTTTTAAACCGTTACCAAGTGTAAATTTCTCAAACTGGATCATTCCGCAAAGGTAAGGGGGCAACCGCATACTGCCCTTTGTGCCACGGGCCGAAAATTTGCTCCGGGCATCAATGCTGCAACTACAAAATACTGTCGGGCCTGATGAAAAGCTGAAGCAGCTCCCCGTTGCGCCGCACCACCACACTGATGCGCTGCCGGGCATTCTGCAGCAGGGTTTTGTATTGCATGATATTGTTAGTGAAGTTTACGCCAACGCCCACCAGTACATCATTCACCTGCAGCCCCGCCCGGTCTGCCGGCGATCCCGGCACAATGTCTTCGATCAATATCTCGCCATCAACAAAATAGGTGGCCATTCCCGTATAGGCGTAATCGAAAGAGTCGTTGAAATGCCCGTTGGGTTTCAGGTGAATTTCACGCTTGGGATAATTCACTACCAGGTTAAAACGGCGCAACAGGTCGTTGCCCAGCAAGCCACCCACATACGGATAGGAGGTTACATTAAAATCATCTTTAAATAGGTAGGTAGGAACGTTCCTAAACTTGTAATGCCCTACCTGCACCAGTTTTACCACGGTAAGCTTCATCTGCAGTTTTCCGCCCATGCCCTCCGCCTGCGTGGCAATGGGTTTTCGACGACGCAACAATACTGCACTGTCTTTTGCAAAAGCTTCGCTCATTAAAAAACACAGGCCTGCACCGGTATCGAAATAAAAGTTGAAATCAATTTTACGGCCGTCTTTGATATGCAGGTTCTGAATAGGAAGGGTGGTAAATGCCGGCTTTAACAGCGTTCCGTTTTTGGGGTAAGTAAGGGCTCCGGGGCGCCATACTTCAATGCGCAGGCTGTCGAAATCGATTTTTACAATGTACCGCCTGAAAAAACTGTACCCGATAATACCGTCGATCTTTTCGCCATACACGCTGGTAAGCACTTCATAATTGTTTACATGAAAATCAAGATTGTTTACCGTTAAGCCGGGAAGGTGCAATTGCTGGCGGTAAATAAATTTTGCCCGGTGAGCATTGCCCATCCCCGTAACAAGCGTATCAGATCTTACTGGAGAATAGCCGAGGCCGGCGCAGGTGGTTGAATCAAGTGAGATGCCGCCGCTGCCGGTATCCAGGATAAAATTGAGGGTATCTGTTTTTTCATTGAGGGTAGCCTGCACCACCATCACACCGCCGCTATATTGTTTAAATGGAAACTGCGTGATCAATTCAGCTTTTTCCAGTTCGCCCGAAACTTCCTGGCTTATTGCAATACTGTGCAGCATTGCAACCAGCGCAACACAAAATATTTTTTTCATACTAAGCAGTAAAATAAATATACAACCTAATGCACGTACTTTTGTTTTTTATTATTCAAATGGCAATATGAAACTGACAGAACTTTATGATAAGGCGCTGCACCTTGAATTTCTTTCCGTGGAAGAAGGGGTGTTTCTTTTTGAAAATGCGCCGCTTACGGAGCTGATGTACGTGGCGGATGAATTGAGAAAAAAGCAGGTGCCGCATGGTAAGGTTACCTGGATCATCGACCGTAACCTCAATACGACCAATGTATGTATTGCCAACTGCAAATTCTGTAATTTTTACCGGGTGCCTGGTCACCCAGAAGCCTATATCACCGATATAGAAACCTATAAAAAGAAAATTGACGAAACCATCCGCTATGGTGGTGAACAATTGTTGCTGCAGGGAGGCCACCATCCTGATTTAGGATTACAGTATTATGTGGGCCTCTTTAAAGAATTGAAACAATTATACCCCAACATAAAACTGCATACACTGGGTCCCCCGGAAGTGGCACACATCACCAAACTCGAAAAAAGCACGCACCGGGAGGTATTACAGGCTCTCAGGGAAGCTGGTCTTGATAGTTTACCCGGGCCGGGTGCGGAGATTCTTTCCGACAGGGTACGCCGGCTGATCAGCAAAGGAAAATGCGGTAGCCAGGAGTGGCTGGATGTTATGCACGAAGCACACAAGCTTAATATCACCACCAGTGCCACCATGATGTTTGGCCACGTGGAAACCATCACCGAAAGGTTTGAGCACCTGGTAAAAATAAGGGAAGTGCAAAGCCGGAAACCGGCTGATGCAAAGGGTTTCATCGCTTTTATTCCCTGGACCTTCCAGGATGTTGATACCCTGCTGGCCCGTATTCGCGGGGTTCACAACCTCACCACCCCCGAAGAATACATCCGGATGATCGCCCTCAGCCGCATCATGTTGCCGAATGTAAAAAATATACAGGCAAGCTGGCTTACGGTGGGTAAAAAAACCGCCCAACTCTGCCTGAATGCAGGCGCAAATGATTTTGGCAGCATCATGATCGAAGAAAATGTGGTGAGCGCTGCAGGCGCTCCGCACCGGTTCACCAGCCGGAGCATACAGGATGCCATCAGGGAGGCAGGCTTTGAGCCGCAATTGCGCAACCAGCAATACGAATTCAGGGAGCTGCCCGCAACTATGGAAGAACAGGTGATCACTTATTGATCCGGCATCTCTGCGGCCCGGCTTTGGCGCAGCGCCTGCGCTGCTATATACCATCTATCAAACATTGCGATACCATGCGAAAGTTATTGTTGCTGCTTTTTATGGCAGCGGGCATTGTTGCCAACGCACAAACAAATCTTTATCATGAACAGTTCCGCCCGCAATTCCATTTTTCACCGCCCGGGCATTGGATGAATGATCCCAATGGAATGCTGTATTTTAATGGCACCTACCACCTTTTTTATCAATATTACCCCGACAGCACTGTTTGGGGCCCCATGCACTGGGGCCACACCACCAGCACCGACCTGGTACACTGGCAAAACCATCCCATCGCATTATACCCCGATTCTCTCGGTCTTATTTTTTCGGGTAGCGCAGTAGTTGACAGCAATAATACTGCCGGGCTGGCACAAAAAAAGGAAACACCGTTGGTGGCTGTTTTTACTTATCACAATATGGCCCGCGAAAAAGCAGGCGACAATAACTTTCAATACCAGGGAATGGCCTATAGTCTTGACAGTGGGGCCACCTGGAAAAAATACATCCACAACCCGGTACTCAACAACCAGGGCACCCGCGACTTCAGGGATCCCAGCGTAAGCTGGTATGCCCCTGCACAGCAATGGATCATGACACTTGCCGTGGAGAACAGGGTGGAATTTTACCGTTCAGCCAACCTGGAAAATTGGGCGTATGCCGGCAGTTTTGGTAAAGAGGAAGGCAATCATGGAGGCGTTTGGGAATGCCCCAACCTTTTCCAGTTAAAATGTGCAGAAACAGGCGAAAGCAAATGGGTATTGCTCGTAAGTGTGGGCAAAGGAGCGCCTAACAGTGGCAGCGGCACGCAATATTTTACCGGCGATTTTGACGGCAGCCATTTTAAAAACGACAACAATAAAAGCGAAGTGTACTGGATCGATTATGGGCCCGACGACTACGCTGGTGTTACCTGGAGCAATGCAGCCAACGGGCGACGGGTTTTTTTAGGTTGGATGAGTAACTGGGATTACGCCCAGCAGGTTCCTACCAAAACATGGCGCAGCGCCATGACGGTTCCCCGTGAATTATCCCTTCACCAAACCAGCAGCGGGTACCGGGTTTTTGCACAGCCGGTAGATGAACTGAAGATGTTGCGAACTGCAACAGACAGCATTAATCCATTAAAAAAAGCAAGCATCAGCAGCGCATTGTATGAAGTGGAGCTGGCCTTTGATCTTTCCGGGTCCAACGCGGAAGAGTTAGGTGTGCGTTTTTCAAATGATGCGGGAGAACAATTAAAAGTGGGTTACAACAGGCCGCTTAACCAGTTTTATATTGACAGAACTGAAGCAGGTGACACAGGTTTTTCACCGGCCTTTACAAAAAAATTATTTGCACCGCGGCTCAGTGCCGGCACTTTGCTGAAAATGCACCTGCTGGTAGATCATTCCTCGGTGGAGTTGTTTGCTGATGATGGTGCCGTATCCATGACGGCTCTTTTCTTCCCCAAAAAGCCACTCAAAAACCTGCAGGTATATCCACTAAATGGTAAGGCAGGCCTGCAACAAGCCGTGTTATACCCATTAAGTTCAATCTGGAAACAGTATCGGCAGCAATAGCCGGGCTTTGTTACCGATACCGTTGCCGGGATCAGCAAAGCAATAAAAAGCACAACCGGTCGTTTTGTTGGTACAAACCCTATGAAAATGAATAATATTATCATGAAAAGCCAGCCTAATCCACTGCTGAAAGTGGTAAAGAGCTTTTTCACCAAACTGGTGAAATCAAATGATGATTATCCCATCAAATATTACAAAAGGGATAAAAACTTTTCGAGGCTCCGGCGCTGAATTCCTGTTAAACTTACTCACCCGTCAACATAAGAACCCTTGTTAAGGTAAGGGTTCTGTATTTTTTTACCTGTAAGCCACAGGCTTAACATTTTTTACACAATAATGCAGCTTACCTTCCGTTATGTGGAAATATCTAAATTTATTACCATGAACAATAACAGCAGAAAAAGCAGCAACAACCCTGTTGTAAAAGCATTCAGCCATTTATTTACAAAGCTTACTCAATCGCCGGACGTGTATCCCATCAAATTTTACATGAAGGGAAGCCGTATCCGCCGCAGGTATAGCTATATGGCAAAATAATTTTACTGTAACCCCCATATTTTTCCTGGAGGACTGGCACTGGATGCCGGTCCTTTTTTTTATTCAAAAAAATACCACGAAAAGGGTATTGCAGCCGGCCATTTTTGAAGGTAGCTTTGTCGCAGGTTTTTCATAGGATATTGGATTTAAAGCGGGGCTGGATTTTCATCCTGGCCCCTTTTCATTTTAAGAAGGCAATGGTTTTTTCCAGCACCTGCTCCATAGCTTCGGGTAGCCAGGTAACCACCCACGGATGCTTGCGGTCGAATACATGGTTGGAATCCACGATGAACAGTTCCGCTGCCGGTTGCCAGGATGCAAGCTGGAAGGCTTTTTCAACCGGCACAGCAATATCGTTACTACCGTGGCAAACCAGGAACGGAATGGTTAAAGCCGCCGCCGCTTTTTGAATATTGAGCCGCTCCCGGTTGTTCTGATAATCCTCGTATAACTGGTAATACAATGGCATTTGCTGGTTGGTACGGCTGTTGGTATAGTATTGCACGCCATCCCTGCGCCATTCTTCCAGGCGGCTTTCGGGCCAGCTGCCCCAGGGCGTTTTACATTCACTGATGGCGGCCCAACCCACCAATTTTTGTATGCGTTTATCGGCAGCCGCAAATAAAATGGCGATGCCGCCACCCATGCTGTGACCGGCAAGAAAAATCTGCTGCCTGTCAATGGCTGCGGCATATGGATTCAGCGCATCATCAACCCAGTTTGTAACAACGGCAAGGTCTTCAAGTTGCCTGCTGTAGTTATTTTGGCCAAATGCTTCCAGGTCGTCAAAAGCTTCTGGGTTGGCAGGCGTGGTTCCGTTATGAGAAAAATTAAACTTTACCAGTACCAGCCCCGCTATAGCAAAACGGGTGGCTAAAAGGTCAAAGTTGCCCCAGTCTTTAAAGCCATTAAAACCATGTGCGTAGATCAACGCCGGCTTTTTGCGCCCGTCGTCAATAAAAAAAATATCCAGCGTTACGGGCTTTCCGTCAGCCCCGTTTACCAGGATGTTCTTTATTTTGTTCATCATAATAATTTTGTCAGTCACCCGTTTGAACACCGTTTTATAAAACCTTCTCTACTTTCGTACAAAAGATAAAACTAATATGGCAGTCATAAAAAATATCATTTTCGACCTGGGCGGCGTGTTGCTCAATATTGATTTTAATCGCACGGGTGAGGCGTTTAAAAAACTGGGAGTAAAAGGTTTTGATGAATTGTATTCAAAAGAAGCGGCCAATGAATTGTTCGAAAAGCTCGAGATGGGACTTATCAGCAACGATGTTTTTTACGAAAGGGTACTTCAATACTGCAAGCCCGGTACCAGCGTACAGGAAGTGCAACAGGCCTGGAATGCCATCCTGGTCGGTTTCAGGACAGAAAGCGTGGCTTTTTTAAGCGGCCTCAAAAGCCGGTACAACCTTTACCTGTTGAGTAATACTAACCTGGTTCATCACGTGGAGTTCAGCAGGATGTACCAGCAGCAGCTGGGAGGCACGCTGGATGCCAATTTCAGCAAAGCATATTATTCGCACGAAATGCACCGGCGCAAGCCTTATGCAGAAACGTACAGGTATGTATTGCAGCAGGAAGCCCTCTCTGGCGAAGAAACATTGTTTATTGATGATGCCGTTGTAAATATTGAAGGCGCTGTGGAAGCAGGTTTACAAACGCATTTATTGTTGCCGGAAGAACGGGTGGAAGCGCTCGGGCTCTAAATGAATTTTCCGTTATTTTATTTCCTCAAAATCGATGTAATCATCGTTCTTTTTAGTGCTGGCCTGGCTGGCGGAAGTGTGGGTACCCGCCCCACCGTAACCTTGTTGTGATTGCTGTTGCTGCATCTGTTCCTGCATGCGGCTGCTCATCTCCGAAAATTGTTTTTTCACCTGCCGCGTGGTTTTGGTAACCGGGATGATGAAATCAAAGATGAGTTTGTACAGTAAGTACAATGCAAACAGCTCAAATACGATTCTGAAAAAATTCATGGCACAAATGTATAACACTATCACCAGCAAGCCTGTTAATTAAAGATAAAAAACCCGCAGGCCACCGAAAATGCGATTCTGTTTTGGAGTTTAATTTTTAGTTGCTTACATTTGCAACGGACAAAAAGATACAATGGAAGGGAACGGAAGCGTTCCCTTCTTTTATACCATGAACCAGCCGGCATCTATACAGGAAATTGAAAATCTGGTGCAAGAGATCATCGGAACAGGGGAAGATATTTTCCTGGTATCGGTGCGTATCAAGCCTACCAACAACATCAAGGTTTTCCTGGATGCCGACAGCGGGTTGAGCATTGAAAAATGTATCAGGATCAACCGGGCCATGTATAAAATCATTGAAGAAAGAGGCTGGTACCCGGATGGTAATTTTTCGCTGGAAGTATCCAGCCCGGGTGTTGATGAACCCCTGAAGATGCTGCGCCAGTACAAAAAAAATATCGGGCGCAAACTGGAAGTGCTTTTCAACAACGATACAAAGAAAGAAGGAAAGCTGGTGAGTGTGAATGAAGCCGGTATTCAGCTTGAGTACACGGAGGGTAAAAATAAAAAAGCGGTTACACACCTGGTCGACATTGTATTTACAGATTTAAAACAGGCAACTGTATTGATTTCGTTTTAATATTATATAACAAAATCCCCTGCCGGCGGGGTATAAAAAGTGAGGCTGGTAAGCGCTATGGCACGTATTAATTTAATTGATTCCTTCCAGGAATTTAAAGAAGCAGAAAACATTGATCGCCCTACACTCATGAAAGTGATGGAAGATGTTTTTAAAACTTTGATACGAAAAAAATATGGCAGCGATGACCAGTTTGACGTGATCGTGAACGATCAGAAGGGTGACCTTGAGATCTTCCGCCGCCGCACCATCGTGGATGACGGGGATATTTATAATACGCTTACCGAAATTGAATACAGCGATGCCATTAAAATTGAGCCCGACTACGCCGTAGGTGAAGAGTTGTACGAAGAGGTGGATATTCAAAAGGAATTCGGCCGCAGGGCTATCCTTGCCGGCAAACAAACCCTTGCCAGCCGCATCAACGACCTGAAGAAAAACCTGCTGATAAAAAAATACGAAGATCGTGTAGGCGAGATCGTGAGTGGCGAGATTTACCAGGTATGGAAAAAAGAAGTGTTGTTGCTGGATGAAGAAAGCAACGAAATGATATTGCCAAAGTCAGAACAGATACCTTCTGATTATTTTAAGAAAGGCGAAACGGTAAGAGGAGTGGTGAAAAAAGTGGAGCTCAAAAACAACCAGGCCGTGATCATTGTTTCACGTACCAGCCCTGTGTTTTTGGAAAAGCTGCTGGAAATTGAAGTGCCGGAAATTTTCGACGGACTCATCGTGGTAAGAAAGATCGTGCGTGAGCCAGGTGAAAGAGCCAAGATTGCCGTGGAAAGTTTCGACGACAGGATCGACCCGGTAGGTGCCTGCGTGGGTATGAAGGGAAGCCGTATTCACGGTATTGTGCGGGAATTGAAAAATGAGAATATTGACGTGATCAACTGGACGAACAATATCCAGTTGTTGATACAGCGTTCACTCACCCCGGCAAAGATCACCAGCATCGACCTGGATGAAGAGAAAAAACACGCTACCGTATACCTCAAGCCCGACCAGGTTTCCCTGGCCATTGGCAAACGTGGTGTAAACATCAAACTGGCCTGCGAACTTACCGGCTACGAAATTGATGTGTACCGCGATAATGAAGGAGAAGAAGACGAATTTGATATTGATCTTGAAGAATTCAGCGATGAAATAGAACCATGGGTAATTGAAACCCTCAAAGGTGTGGGTTGCGATACCGCCAGGTCAGTACTGGCCCTCAGTCCTGAAGAACTGGAGAGAAGAACGGATCTTGAAAAAGAAACCATCGCGGAAGTATTGAGAATATTAAACGAAGAATTTGAAAAAGAGTAATCGATAGATGAGGTGACGAAACTATTTTAACAAACAAAAGTCCCACCAGGAATTTAAGACCAACGAATGTCAGAAACAGTAACAAATACCCCCCGGTTAATGGCAGCAGCCAAAGAGTTCAATATTGGTAAAGATACCCTTATTGAATTCCTGGAAACAAAGGGCTTCAAAAATGAAGACCTGAAGCCAACTGCCAAGCTTACGGAAGAGATGTACCGCATCCTTCAGCAGGAGTTTCAGCAGGATAAAGTAGCGAAACAGAATGCTGAAAAAATTGAATTAACCAAAGCGGTTGGTACGCCGGAACCAAAGAAGAAAAGAGACGAAGAAGACCTGTCGTTCAAGAAAAAAGAAACGACCCCGGTAGTTGAAAAGCCGGCGCCAGCTGAAGAACCCGCTGCTCCTGCCCCGGCACCGGCCGAGGAAGAAAAGCCAGCCACGCCGGAAGCTGCAGAGGAAAAAGCGCCAATGGTAAAAATTGATGCACCCGATCTGGAAGCACCCAAGGTTATTACCAAGATAGACCTGGATGCCATCGATTCTTCCACCAGGCCAAAGAAGAGCAGCAAAAAAGCCGAGGAGAAAAAAGGACCAGAAGAGGATAAAGAAGCTGCGGCGCCCGTACCTGAAACCCAGGCTGCCAGCCCGGTAACACCAGCTCCTGTTGAGGAACCCAAACCCGAAACACCTGCCACCATCGAAAACATCAAAGCACAACGCCTCGAGGGTCCGAAAATATTGGGTAAGATCGAATTGCCCGTGGATAGTGATACCCGGCCTAAACGGGAAGCCGACGACAAACGTAAACGCAAACGCATCCCGGTTGAACGCAAAGGCTCAGCGCCCGCACAGGGTCAGCCGCAGCAACGGCAGGGTGGTCCCGGTGTTAACCGCCCGGGTATGCCAGGCAACAGGCCTGGTGGACCAGGAGCCAAGCCAGGCGGTCCTAACAGGTTTGGATCAAGACCGGGACATGCCGGTGGACGCCGCGAAGACCGCGAAATTGATGCGAAAGAAATACAGGATAAGATCAAGGAAACACAGGCCAAACTCACCGGCAGCACCGGAAGAGGCAAAAGCCTGAAAGCCAAGATGCGCAAGGCCAAAAGAGATGAACTGGCCGAACAAAGGGAAGGCGAAAGCGATCAAAGTGAAAAACTGCAGGTAACGGAATACATTTCCGTGAGTGAGTTGGCCAACCTGATGGATGTAAGTTTTGCCGAAGTGATCAGTAAATGTATGAGCCTCGGCATCATGGTTTCCATCAACCAGCGCCTGGAAGCAGATGTGATCGAACTGGTAGCCAGTGAATTTGGATTTGATGTGGAATTCATCGGCGTGGAAGATGCAGCCGATATGCACGAAGAAGATGAAGAAGACAGTGAGGAAGACCTTCAGCCGCGGGCACCCATTGTAACCATCATGGGGCACGTGGATCATGGTAAAACCTCTTTGCTCGACCATATCCGCAGTACCAACGTTATCGCCGGTGAGGCGGGTGGTATCACCCAGCACATTGGTGCCTACGAAGTTACCCTCGACACAGGCCGGCACATCACCTTCCTTGATACACCAGGTCACGAAGCATTTACAGCGATGAGGGCCCGTGGTGCCAAGGTTACGGATATCGCCGTAATCGTGGTGGCGGCGGATGATGCAGTGATGCCGCAAACCAAGGAAGCCATCTCCCACGCTCAGGCAGCCGGGGTTCCGATGATCTTTGCGGTGAATAAAATTGATAAAGACGGTGCTAACCCCACCAAAATATACGAACAGCTCAGCCAGATGAACATACTGGTGGAAAGCTGGGGCGGTAAATACCAAAGCCAGGAGATCAGTGCTAAAAAAGGACTGAACATCGACCTGTTGATGGAAAAGATTTTGCTTGAAGCGGATATTCTCGACCTGAAAGCCAACCCTGATAAAGTGGCCAACGGAACCGTGATTGAAGCAACGCTGGATAAGGGACGTGGTTATGTGGCCACCGTACTGGTACAAAACGGTACCCTCAACCAGGGCGATATGATCGTATCCGGCCAGTATTTCGGAAAAGTGAAAGCCATGTACAACGAGCGTAACCAGCGTATAGACACGGCGCCACCATCCACCCCGGTATTGATATTGGGATTGAATGGTGCACCACAGGCTGGTGAAACATTTAAAGAATATGATGATGAAGCCCTGGCAAAAGAAAAAGCCTACCAGCGTGGTCAGATATTGAGGGAACAGGGTATGAGGGCCAAAAAACACATTACCCTGGATGAGATCGGAAGACGACTGGCATTGGGCAACTTTAAAGAACTTAACGTAATCATTAAAGGTGACGTGGATGGTTCTGTGGAAGCTCTCAGTGATTCATTGCAGAAACTGAGCACGCAGGAAATTGTGGTGAAAGTGATCCACAAAGCCGTAGGTGCCATTACCGAAAGTGATGTTACGCTGGCCAATGCATCCGATGCGATCATCATCGGCTTTAATGTGCGACCAACCCTGCAGGCTGCCCGCCTTGCCGAAGGGGAAGCCATCCAGATCAAGTTGTATTCTATCATTTACACTGCCATCGATGAGATCAGGAGCGCCATGGAAGGTATGTTGGAACCAAGCGTGGAAGAAAAGATACTTGCTAACGTGGAAGTTAAAGAGGTATACAAATTTGATAAAGCGACCGTAGCAGGATGTATCGTTATCAGCGGTAAAATATCCAGGAACAACCGGGTGCGCCTGGTACGCGATGGTATCGTGATCTATACCGGCGAACTGGGAAGCCTGAAACGTTACAAAGATGATGTGAAGGAAGTGCCTACCAATATGGAGTGTGGTTTAACCATCCGCAACTATGCCAACCTTGAGCCCGGTGATATTGTAGAAGCATTTGAAGAAGTGGAAGTAAAACGTACCCTGTAACAAACAGGTGTACGCCCGTGCTGACACGCATTTTTTGCGCTACAAACATTTGTTAATAAAGCAGGCAGATGACCAGTCCCGGTTTCATCTGCCTTATTTTTGAAGGATAATTTTTGAAGATGAAGTATATTTTTACGCTCTTGCTCACCGGTTGTATCTGCACCGTTTCTTTTGCCCAACCTCAAAAAGTAGTCGCCGATAAAATCGTTGCCATCGTAGGCGATAAGATCATTCTTAAAAGCGATATCGACAATACCATCTTAGACATGCAGCGCCAGGGAATAGAAGCGCCACCCAATGCAAGATGCCTTTCGCTCGAACAGGCAATGGGCGTAAAGGCCCTCGTGTTACAGGCAGAAAAAGATTCCATCCCGGTGTCTGACGAAGAGATATCTGCAGACATCGATAACCAGATCCGCGGCTTCATCAATATGTACGGCTCCAAAGAAAAGTTGGAAGAGATTGCCGGACGAACCATTTACCAGTTAAAAGAAGATTTTAAAGATGGTTTCCGCGAACGTAAGCTGGCAGGAGCCATGCGGAATAAGATCGTGGAAAATATCCGCATCACACCCAATGAAGTAAAAGCTTATTTCGACCAGATACCAAAAGACAGCCTGCAGTTTTATGAAAGTGAACTGGAGATCGGGCAGATCGTATTGTATCCCAAGGCCAGCCGGGAGGCTGAAGAATATTGTATCGAGCAGTTGAAAGAATTTAAGCAACAGCTTGAATCAGGAAAGAAGGACATGAAAACCCTCGCCGGCCTTTATTCTGATGATCCGGGCAGCAGGGATAAAGCGGGACAATATGATATTAACCGGAATGAAAAGCAATGGGACCCTGTTTTTTTGGCCAAGGCTTTTTCTTTAAAGGAAGGCCAGGTATCTGCACCTTTCAAAACCAGGTTTGGCTACCATATCATACAGATGGTGAACCGGGCAGGTGACGACGCCGTGGTAAGGCATATCCTTAAGATTCCTCAGATCACCAAAACCGAGATCAAAACCTCGGTGCAAAAACTCGACTCAGTAAGGGCAAAGCTGATTGCAGGAACCATCACTTTTGGTGAAGCGGTGAACAAGTACAGCGAAGATGAAAGCAGCAAGTTTACAGGAGGAAGAAAAACCAACGCCGAAGGCAATACCTATATCACCATCGATCAACTGGACAAAGACCTGGTGCTGATGATGAACGATCTGCAGGTAGGTGAATATTCACAACCGGCTGAGTTTACCGATGACAGGGGAAAGAAAGGGGTGCGGATCGTGTACCTTATCAGTCGCAGTGAGCCGCACCGGGAAAACATAAAGGATGATTACAATAAGATTGCAGACAGGGCTCTGGAAGAAAAAAAATCAGAGGCACTAGATAAATGGTACACTGAAAAGATTCCTACCTATTATATCAAGATCGACGATGATTTCAAACATTGTGCTGAAATGCAGAAATGGCTTATCTCTGCCAATACCGCCAGCACTTCATCCAAAGAGTAATCCATCATAAAAAAATTATACTAAAGCGTTCCTGTTTGTTGCAGGAACGCTTTATTTTTCAGGAGGCAGTTTGGGGCTACCTTTGTGGCGCCGGTTGCTTCGGCAAAAACAAAAAAAGGAACACTTGATAGAGAAGAAAAAATTTCAACAGGAACAAAAAACCGTGTTGGTGGGGGTGATAACACCAGACCAAACGGAGCAGCAGTTGAATGAATACCTGGATGAGCTGGCTTTTTTAGCCAATACCGCCGGCGTAACGGCTGTAAAGAGGTTTACGCAGAAGCTGGCCCATCCCGATAGCAAAACCTTTGTAGGCAAAGGAAAGCTGGAAGAGATAAAGAAATATGTACAGTCGCACCGCGATGTGGAGTTGGTGGTGTTTGACGATGAACTCACCGGCTCGCAGATACAGAATATTGAAAAAGAAATAGGCGCAAAAACCATCGACCGCAGCGATCTGATCCTCGATATTTTTGCCAGCCGGGCTAAAACGGCCCAGGCCAAAACGCAGGTGGAGCTGGCGCAGTACC
>CAYVLT010000011.1:0-37056 GCA_964452405.1 uncultured Ferruginibacter sp. | reverse complement strand
CAGGCAATGGTATTCTTTTGTTACCAGCAGCACTACTTTTTTCTGCGGTGCAGGGTTTACGGCAATCTCAGCATCCTGCGGCAATATCTCCCGCAGATCCCGCTCCACACGGGATCCATCGATATCGCCTGCCAACACCACTCTTACAAAAAAACGGTTGTCAACAGTATCCACGTGTTCCCGCATGGCGACAATATTAATGCCGCTGCCCGCTATTACCCGGGAGATGTCGGCAACAAGCCCCACCCGATCTGTACATTGAATCAATACTACCATTCCGGTACCTGTTTAAATTAAAAAAATGGAGCCATTACAACAAGAACCAACTTCTTAGTGGGCTGCCAGCCAGTTTTCGCCCATACCTACTTCCGCATCAGTAGGCACGTCATGCGGCAACGACATCGCTGTTTGCATACATTGCAATATCACCGGCTTAATGATTTCTATTTCATCTTTGTGTGCATCAAAAACCAATTCATCATGTACCTGCAATAACATTTTTGAGCGGAAATTATTTTGCCTGAAAGCTGCATGCACTTTGATCATCGCCAGCTTGATCATGTCTGCAGCACTGCCCTGGATAGGTGAATTGATGGCATTTCGTTCGGCAAAACCACGCACAGTGAAATTGGCAGAATTGATGTCCTTCAACCAACGCTTGCGGCCCATCAGCGTTTGTACGTAACCATGTTCCTTTGCAAAGTTGATGGTATCATCCATGTACTGCTGGATATTCGGAAACTGCTTTTTATAATTATCGATGATCTCTTTTGCTTCCGTACGGGAAATACCCAGGTTTTCGGCAAGTCCGAATGCACCCTGGCCATAGATGATGCCGAAGTTGACGCTTTTTGCTTTGTACCGCATCTCCTTGGTAACCTCGGCCTCCGGTACATTGAACACCCTGGCTGCAGTGGCAGTATGAATATCCTTTCCTGTTTTAAAGGCAGCACACATGTTCTCATCTCCGCTGATGGCGGCTACGATGCGCAATTCAATCTGGGAATAATCAGCAGACAGCAGCACAAATTCATCACTCCGCGGAATAAACGCTTTCCTGATCTCTCTTCCCCGTTCGGTACGCACCGGAATGTTCTGCAGGTTGGGATCAATACTGCTGAGCCTGCCGGTAACAGCCACGGCCTGTGCATAGGACGTGTGAACCCTGCCGGTTTTTTTATTGATCATCTGCGGCAGCGCATCCACGTAAGTATTCTTGAGTTTGGTGAGCTCCCGAAAAGCAAGAATATCATCGCAGATCTTATTATTCACCGCCAGCTTGGCCAGTACATCTTCTCCGGTGGCGTACTGTCCTGTTTTTGTTTTTTTTGCCTTCGGATCCAGTTGCAGTTTGTCGAACAACACTTCTCCCAGTTGCTTGGGACTGGCGAGGTTAAAGCGAACACCCGCCTGCTCGTACACCAGTTCTTCATGTGCCTTTGCATCCGCTTCCAGCAATTTGCTGTATTCATTCAGAAATGATTCATCAATGCGGATGCCTTCATATTCCATGTCGGTCAACACTTTCACCAGGGGATTCTCCACTTCATAAAAAACCTTTTCTACTTCTTTTGCTTTTAGCATCGGCAGAAAAACGTTCTTCAGTTGCAGCGTGATGTCGGCGTCTTCGGCCGCATACTCCTTCACTTTGTCTACCTCCACATCCCTCATGTTACCCTGGTTCTTACCTTTTTTACCAATGAGCTCTTCAATATGCACGGGTTCGTATCCCAGGAATTTGGCGCTCAGGGCATCCATACTTCTTTTACCATCGGGCTCTATCACGTAATGCGCCAGCATGGTATCAAAAATATTTCCCTTCAGCTCAAAGCCATACCATTTCAGCATCAGCATATCGTATTTGATATTCTGTCCGATCCAGGTGATGGAGGTAGATAAAAAAAGTTCGTTGAGTTGTTGCAGGATCGCCAGGGTTTTATCCTGTTCGGCCGGGCAGGCGATGTAATAGCCGGTGCCTGGAGTGAACGAAAAGCTGAGCCCTACCAGTTCAGCCTGGTTGGCATCGATGCCGGTGGTTTCGGTATCAAAACAGATCTCCACTTGCTGCTTTGCTTCTTCGATGAAAGCCGCGATGGCAGCTTCATCTGGCAGTAACTGGTAATCGTGTACAGTATTATTAATGTTTTTTGAAGGCGACAGAAAACTCTCTTCGTCAGCAGCCACGGACACCCTCACTTCTGAAAGTGCAGGGCTGATCACGTTCCCAAACAGGTCGAGCTGCGGACTTTCTGTTTTGGGCTTTTTTACATCGGCAGCTTCCCCGTTTTGTTTGTCGGGTATTCCGGTATCTTCTCCCAGTATTCTTTTGGTGAGCGCCCTGAATTCGAGCATCTCGAACACCTCTCTCAATGCATCTTTATTGATTTCCTTGATCCTGAAATCTTCTTCATGAAAAACAGCCGCAGGAATATTTGTAATGATAGTCGCCAGTTTCTTGCTCATGATGGCAGCTTCCTTACCTGCCCGTATCTTTTCGCCGAGCGCTCCTTTGATGCTGTCGGCATTGGCCAGTATATTCTCAAGCGTATCATATTCAGCCAGCAGTTTGGCAGCAGTTTTTTCACCTACCCCCTTTATACCGGGAATATTGTCCACCGCATCTCCCATCAATCCCAGGATATCCACCACCTGGCTTACGCTTTTTATCCCCCATTTTTCGCAGACTTCTTTCGGGCCCAATATTTCGAATACACTTCCCTGGTAGGGTGGCTTATATATTTTTATCTGCTCAGTTACCAACTGCCCGTAATCCTTATCCGGCGTTACCATGTACACTTCGTAGCCTGTTTCTGCTGCCTGCTTTGCCAAAGCACCGATCACATCATCGGCTTCAAAACCATCAATGGCCACCACTGGTATATTCATAGCTTCAATGATGCGTTTAATGTCGGGTACGGCAGCGGAAATATCTTCGGGTGTTTCCTGCCGGTTGGCTTTGTAGTCGGCAAAATCGGTATGCCGCTCGGTAGGCGCATGGGTGTCGAAACACACGGCCATGTGCGTAGGCTTTTGGTTATTGATGAGGTCAATAAGTGTATTGGTAAAACCAAACTGCGCATTGGTGTTTCTTCCCTTACTCGTTAACCTCGGGTTACGGATCAATGCGTAGTAAGCCCTGAACACGAGGGCATAGGCATCCAGTAAAAATAATTTCTTTTGCATGGGATAAAAATAAGGTTTCACTGCCCGACTGCAAAGGCAGCCGCAGAGAAAGCGGGATAATTTTATAAACGGCAGTTCCAAGCCGTTGCCCAGGTCAGGGCCATTAGTTATTAGAATCTTGTATCGATGAACAGCGGCAGCATGGCTCTCCAGGTGGGCCAGTCGTGCGTCCACTCTTCGCCCCACACACTTAATTCGTAGTTAATGCCTTTGTTGTACAGGATCCCTGCAATTTCCCTTGCCGCATCAGGCGCTTCGTAGGCACCGGATCCGGTGAGTATGTGGATGTGGTTGCTTCGCCTGATCTGTTCCAGGATATTGTGATCGGTTAAGTTGGGCATGTAATGACAGGGAGAGTTAAAATATACCTGGTCATCATAAAAGCCATCTGTGTATTCCATCAGGTTGTACACACCGCTCATGGCGATGACACCGTCGATAAGATCGGGACGCTTTAAAAATAGGTTCATGCTGTGCAGTGCGCCGAGAGACGCGCCGCAAATGATTACCGGGGTATCCCAGGAGGTAGCATTTTTTATGAAAGGAATTACTTCATTATATATGTACTCATTGAACTGGTTGTGACGGATGGCCTTGTGTTCACCCAGCATCTGCTTGTTCATCCAGCTCTCTTTATTGATACTGTTTACGGAGAATACTTTCATTTTACCTGCATCTATAAAAGGGGCCAGGGAATCGATGAGTTGAAAGCGTTCGTATTCAAGGTAGTCGGCGCCGGCGGTGGGTACCAGCAACAGTGAAAAACCATAGTGGCCATAGGTTACAATGGGCATGTCTTTTTGTAGGGCGGGACTGAACCAGGATGTTAAATGTCGTTCCATGCATGTAGTTATTGGTTAATAATGGTTAAAGTACTAACAAAAGTTTAGCTGGTGAAATTATATATTTGCCATGGGAATGATCCCCCTGGAAAATTACGGTTATGAAGCACCTGCCATTGTTCACCACAGCAGTTTTATTTCTTTCTCTTTTTTTTATCTCCTGTGAAAAAGAGTACAGTTGTGAAGGTTGTGCAGGCGCCAGCCTTGCCGGTACCGCCATCTATTCGCTGAACGGCGGCACTGCTTCCTGTACTGGTGCCGTGGTTTCGGGCAGTTATGTGGCAGGCACGGCGGTAACAGCCGGCAATACAGTTTTGCTGCAGGTGCAGGTTGACTCAATTGGCTCCTATGCGGTGAGTTCTACCAATAATAACGGACTTGTTTTTTCCGGTTCAGGTAATTTCACCGGTACCGGTTCGCAAAGCATTCTGCTAACGGCAACGGGCACCCCGGTTGCAGCAGGTGATTTTAATTATACCGCAGGAACACCGGGATGCAGTTTTACCGTAACAGCTTCGCCGGCCATTGACACTTCCTACCTCTATTATTACCAGGCGAGCATTGATGGCGTAGCCTATCGGCAGACTGTTACTTCCAGCAACGGGTACGAGGCAACAGCTTCCGTGCAGGGCACCAATGATGTGGTATTGGTATCCAATATCCTGCCTATTACCTACCCTCCCATGCCCGCAGGCAACACCGGCATGACCGTGAGCAAAGGGATTTTACTGAATTACCTTACCGTTAACAATACCGGATTCATCACTTTTTTTAACCTCGGTGAATATCCTTTCACACCCACACCATCCATCAGCGATGGCGCTACCATTACCTGGTACGATGAAAGCGGCACGGAATGGAGTACCGCCAATGCCCCGGCCGATCAAAGCGGCAGCCTGTTTAAAGTGGTAAATGTGTCGGAAGTATTGGCCAGCTCGCCCTATGTGGTGATCATCACCTTTAACTTTAACTGCACATTGTACGATGCTTTTGGCAATTCCAAAACATTGACCAATGGAATATATAAAGGAACGTTCATCAAATTGTAACTCCCACCTCCAGGTTACCTTTTAGGCGCTCACCCGCAATGCCAGCCGGCAAAGGGTATGAATAAGCATTCCGACAACTGGTTCCGGCAAAGAAATTTGATATATTTGTCAGGTAGTCCTAAAAGCTACCTGCAACTCTTAAAAAATACACATGATGAAAAAATTGATTTCGGCAACTCCTTTTCTCCTGCTTTTGAGCCTGTTTTTCGTTTCCTGCGAAAAGGAACTGAGCGTTGAAAACGGCGGTTACACCACCACTCCCAACAGTCCCGGCAGTTCAAGTGGCACGGCGGTTTACACCTATGATGGCGGAACAGGAAACTGTGCCAGTGCGGTGGTGAACGGCGCTTACACGGAGGGTACGGCGCTCACAGCATTGAATGCGATTGTGGTGTCGGTTACAGTTGACTCCGTGGGAACCTATTCCATCAGCACCAATACTGTAAACGGGATATCTTTCAGTGCGGTGGGTGTATTTACAAACACCGGTACCCAGAATATCACCTTCACCGGATCAGGCACTCCTGCAGCAGCCGGTAATTTTACCTTTACCCCGGGCACTGATGGGTGTACATTTTCAATTACCGTTGCACCGGTTATAACCACTACTGAAAATTGTAAGGACTGCGAATACTTCCCATCCTGTGTTGGTTCCAAATATACATTTGCCGATACAGTTAACGGAACTCCCTATGAGTTGGTATCAGAAATTGCATCTTCTGTAGACACTACGATCGGCGGATTAACTTTTCAGAAATTAGTGTATAACACCACTCCTGCTGCGCTGGCCAGTTCAGCCGCCACTTACTATAATTGTGCTGCTGGTGTTACGACTCTTAAAGCCTATAACTCCGTTACTATTATCAGTGGAACTACGGTAGCAGAAAACACAACTACTCCCATTAAAGCTAATGCAGCAGTAGGTACCACGTGGACAGATATAAATGATTATCCCGGGTCTCCCGGTACTTCTTACGAATCGAGATTCAGTATTGTTGAAAAAGGTATCAGCAGAACACTCGGTGGCGTTACATATACTGATGTAATTCATGTTCATTTATCTACGGGAAGTACACTTGCGGGATTTTATATTGAGAGCGTTACCACTGAATATTATTATGCAAAGGGAATCGGGTTGATAGAAGCCGCCAGCACCAACGTTCTAACGAACGAACTGTTTTTACACCAGGTGATCAAGAGTTATTTTATCCCCTGATATACATTCAAAAAATATATTAAAAAAGCAAGGATCAAAACCCTTGCTTTTTTATTTTATAAAACGCCTTCCTTTATTTCCGTCCATAACTCACGGTAACAGGTAGCCGCATAACTGCTGTTGGCGAATTCCATGATCGGCGCCTTATGGATACCCATTTTTTCAACATCCGAGAGGTATGGAATATAGTTCTGGAAAAACCTTTTGTCTTTGTACAGTTCCTCCATCACTTCATGGTGCAGGTTCTTACGCAGGTCGGCCATGGTAAAAAAGCACATCATCTTTTTAAGATCGAGTTCTTTTTCTTTGAAATAATCTTTTACCATGTGATAAGTGCGAACCGATAAGGTGGTGGGGATCACCGGCATCAGTACAATATCGGCCGCATTGAATATATTTTCGTGCAGGGCGCTGAAGCCCGGCGGACAATCTATAAACACAAATTCATATTCACCATCGAGCTGTTTTAAGATGCCCTTCAGGCGGTTTTTATTACCTTTCATTTCTTCCATCATCACATCGGCACTTTTTGAAGCACTGTCAGCCGGAATTACGTCCACCATCTCAAAGTCGGTGCTCATTACAGCGCTTTCCAGTACAGCATCTTTGGTGATGAGTTTTTTGATGCCTGGATGTGTTTTTGTTTTTGCCTTGTAATAAAAGGTGGCGGATCCCTGCGGATCGATGTCCCACAACAACGTTTTAAACCCGTCGGCCGCAGCCAGGTAAGCGAAGTTTACACAACTGGCGGTTTTTCCTACCCCGCCTTTAAGATTGTAGAGCGCAATAGTGGTCATGAGTATTTTTTTGATGGATAGGAAAGATATAAAAAAAAATCATGCGGTAAAAGCGCTGTTGTCACTAAAAACCTGCTGCAGGATTGGCCTGCTAAGGGCCTTTTTGGGAAACGGATGGGTGAAACAAAAAAGGTTCACTCAAAAAGTGAACCCGGTTAACAGAGTTGATAGTTACCCAGGTGCTTATCCCTCCAGGTCAACGAAAAGCCTGTTAACACCCGCAATACCGCCGATCTCCACGCCGGTTTGTTTCACGATACCGGTAAGTAAATAATCCACCACCCTGTGTGACGAATCGGGTAATTTGTTAACTGCATCTTTGATGGCTTCCTGCAGATCCCATTTATTGCTGTAGCCTCTTACGGTGGTTCTGCCGATTTTTCCCCCGGCAACCACTGCTTCTTTGCCTGTTTTTGGAGGCGTATAACGGATGCTGTTAGTAGTACCACCGCCGGATATAAGCAGATCAATGGTACCTGCCGGGAAACCCGGAATCACGGAAAGATCAAACTGCAGTGTTTCATTGATCAATGCCATGCAGTTGTCGCCGTGGTTATTGTGACTGAGGTCGAGTTTGATTTTAGGAGGATAAGATTCAAGAACCACGCCGTCCCAGTTTAACTGGAAATTGTGCTTTTGACAGCCCCCTCCATATGTTACAGCAATCAACAGTTTATCGGCATCTATGGCTGCCGGTGCCATAAAAAAATGACTGGAGCCGGCAGGAGGATGATTGGTTACTACTGTACGCAACACTCTTACTTCATCGCCGGGCCGGTTACTGATACGAACCCCCTGGAACCAGGGTTGCATGGCAAAACTTTTCTCTACCGTAAAAACCTCCAGTACTTCATCCACCGGGGTTGTTGGTGCTGTTGCAGAGAGAACGAAGTCCTGCAAACCATCCTCCGGCGGCTTCACATATTCAATCTTTGAGAGTGAAACGTCTTTCCAGCCACTGGTTGGTGCGATAGCGGTAACTGCCAGGGTCAACTGGCTCTTTGATCCTGACAGATCTGCATTTGAAATTTTCATATTTAAGTTTTATTTTAGGTGACTTTATACATCAAGGGAGGAAGTGCAGTTGATCATTTCAATAACCCCGGTCCTTCTCTTTTTGACCTTTCCTGTTTTCAAATTATCCGGCTGTAAAACTACCGGTAGTGTTGGGCCGGCGCAAGCGTGAAAAGCCCGGGATGCGGACCGTTTTTTTACGGTAACAGGGAGGGTTGAAAAACGGGTGATTTTTATTGCCTGCTTCAGCAACTTGCAGGCATAATCAAGAGGCTTAAAATTATTAACCAGTAAAAATCACCATCATGAAAAAATTAATGTTCCTGTTTTCGATTGTATTGATCACGGTATCGATAAACAGTTATGGGCAGAGAGAAGCTTTGCCAAGAATGTTTGTTGAGAAGAATACCGGCATCAAAAGGATCCTTCAATTTTCGCAGGTCAGCAATTCCAAATTCCGCATCCTGGAGAAAACAAATGGGTACCAGGATCTATTCCTGATCTACAGTAAGAAGGCGGTGAATGATCTACTTACAATGTTCAGGGAAAAACAAGTTCCGGAGGTAAGAATATATTTTGCGAAATATACACCCTGCGATGGCACAGTGTTACCGACCGCAATTGAAGAAGACAAAGTCATCCTTTTATTTGCCGCAGATACGAAGGATCAACTGCCTGCTGAATATTATTTCCTCAATGAAAAAGGGAGTGATGATAAAATATATACCGTTTCAAAGGAATGTGGCGAAAACTGGCGCTGGAATTATGAAAATAATGTGCTGCCTGAACTGCTGCCAACTATCAACCAAAACGATAGCGATAATATAGATCCCAAAAACAACGATCAAATCTCAGACACCAAGAGTATTTTATATTCTTTTAACTCGTTGGAAGAAGCGATCACCAAAGAGGAGGGATACACACATAAATTAAATGGCAAAAAAATCTACATCAGTGCTTACCAGTTCAGTTTTTCTGCTTATGATGCAAAAGGAAACGGATATGAAGGTTCGGATGATGTTTATAAAAAGCGGATGTTAGTACAGATTGATTACATGTATGATCCAGGTACTGGAAACGAAGTGTTTTATCTCGATGATTTGGATAGTTTTTCGTTAAGATCTAAACCAGCTCAAAAATCACAGAAGGCAGCGTCGAAAAAGATGAAAACAATTGCAAAAAAACATCCTTCAAAAGAAAATATCTTTGCACTCAACAATGGCCAACTATGCCCCACCCATTGTCCACCACCGCCTCCTCCTCCACAGAAACAAAAAGGCAAATGATCAATTCTTACCTGAATGTTACTGTGATCATTGAATGGGTGGCCCTGGTGCTGTCGCTCTTCCTGCTCGATAAAAAAACGGGCAGGTGGCGGCTTTTTATCCTGCTCCTGCTGCTGGTGATCTGCACAGAAACAACCGGGTGGTACCTTTATAACAGGATGGGTGTGTACAACAACTCCCTTCCTTTTAATGTGTTAATGCTGCTGAGTACGGGCTTTTTCACCTGGTTCTTTTCCACCGCCGGAATCTTACAGCCGGTAAAAAAATGGCTGTTATGGCTCACTGGCATTTTTGCTGTACTCGGGCTGTTGAATCTTTTCTTCTTCCAGGGCTGGCAGCAATACGACAGTTTCACCGAATCGCTGGGCGATATCATGTTGGTGTTGATCTGTTGTTATTTTTTTTTTGCTGTACTCCGATCGGTCGAACATTTCAACCTGCTGCAGTATGATTATTTCTGGCTGGCAACGGGTTTGTTGCTTTATTGTTCCGGGAGCGCTCTCATGTACCAGTTTTCGAATGTGCTTGCCCGTTACTACCTGCAAACAAATTTAAATATCGGTGAATACCTTAACTATGCATTGAACCTGTTATTGTACACCTGTTTAATTATCGCATTTGTATGCCGGAGGAAAGCCACACGATCGTTGCAGGCATTGTAATCGCCATCATTGTGTTGCTGATCGCCGCAACATTTATCCTGGTGCTGGTTACCTATGCCAATAAAAGAAAGAACCTGTTTTTACGGGAACAGGAAAATCTACGCCTTTTGTTTCAGCAGCAACTGCTGCAATCAAGGCTTGAAATGCAGGAACAGACTTTCAACAGTATCAGCCGGGAGATACACGATAATGTTGGCCAGGTGCTGAGCCTTGCAAAAGTGCAGGTAAACATAATGGAGCAGCAAGGCAGTTATAACGAAAGCCTGCTGTCGGATATCAAAGAAAGTGTGAGTAAAGCGATGGACGACCTGCGGGATATTGCCAGGAGCCTGAATTCAGACAGGATCAGGCTTTACAGCCTTCCCGAAATGGTGAAACATGAATTGCAGCGCATTCAACGTTTGGGAACGATAAAAACATTTTTTTTTACAGACGGTGCCGTTCGTTCACTTGGCGAGCACGAAAAGTTAATCGTTTTCAGGATCATCCAGGAAAGCCTCCAGAATATTCTTAAACATGCTGCCGGTACGGCGATTGAAGTAAGCTGCCGATATTCTGAAACGGGGTTTACCTGCAGTATTATGGATAACGGAAAAGGATTTGACCACCAGTTGTTGCAACAGGACCAGGGACTGGGGCTGCAGAACATGTACAACCGGGCAGCGCTTATCGGGGCAACCCTCAACGTTACCAGTGTAATTGGAAAAGGAACAACCATCACAATAGATTTACCTTATGACAAATAAAAGATACATTGCCATTGCCGACGATCATGCCATGTTCAGGAAAGGACTGGTGGTATTGATCAACCTGTTTCCTGGCTACGAAGTGCTGCTGGATGCAGCGAACGGAAAAGAACTGATTGACTGTATAGATCCTGATCATTTACCTGACATTGTTTTGATGGATATCAACATGCCGGTAATGGATGGCTACAGCGCCACCGAATGGCTGCACACCCATTACCCGGAAGTGAAGGTGCTTGCGCTGAGCACCATGGATGCTGAAACAGCCATCATAAAAATGGTGAAGAGCGGCGCTAAGGGATACGTGCTGAAAGATGCGGACACTGAAGAACTGAAACTGGCTTTTGACGAAGTAATGAGCCGCGGTTATTTTTACAACGAAGTAATCACCCGAAAGGTAATGCAGGCGGTGGGGCAACTGACCGATGCAAAAAATAAGACCGGCACTTTTGTCAACCTCTCTGAACGGGAAATTGAATTTTTAAAATTCACCTGTACAGAACTTACCTATAAGGAAATTGCCGATAAACTAAAGGTCAGTGTCAGAACCGTAGAAGGCTACCGGGATACCCTATGCGAAAAACTCGAGTTGAAAACAAGGGTGGGCCTGGCCATGTACGCGGTAAAGAACGGGCTGGCTTCTCTATAAGTTACAACAACAATCTTTTTGCAAAAACGCCGCATCGCAACAATACTTCTTTGCAGGTAAAACTCGTATACAGCCCCGGTAAACCCAATAGCCGGTCTCTCTTTGCTGCACCCGGGTTTACCTTCCCGATGGTTAGGGCGCCGCTTACTAACTTCACCAGCAAAATGTTGGCAGCTGTTCCTTAATCGCCGTATATTCTCAGCCTGCTTCCAACATTCCAAAAATCGCCATTTATGAAATTCCTGTTTCTAACGGCTGCCTGCTGCCTCTTCCGGTTCAGTGGGTATGCACAAAATGTAGGCATTGGCACCAGCTCACCCAATGCTGCAGCCATGCTCGAGATCAGTAGCTCCCAAAAAGGTTTGTTGATTCCCCGCATGACGCAATCACAACGCAACGCCATTGCTTCACCTGCCATCAGCCTGCTCATTTATCAAACTGATGGCACGGCTGGCTTTTATTACAATTCGGGTACGGCGGCAACCCCGGTTTGGTCGGCTCTTGCTGCCGGCGGTGGCGGAGGTGCTCCCGCCTGGAACCTGGCAGGAAATGCCGGTACAGATTCCAGCACCAATTTTATCGGAACACTTGATGAACAGCCGCTCCTGTTAAGGGTCGCCAATGAAAATGCAGGGCGGATCGTAAAATGGTCGGCCAATACGTTCCTGGGATACCATGCCGGCAATTCCCTCAATACCGGTATAAATGATGTGGGTGTGGGCTATGAAGCCTTAGTGAACAATACGGTGGGATCAGACAACGTTGCGATCGGTCGTTCAGCCTTACTGAATACACAAAACGGTAATGGAAATATTGCGCTCGGCGGACAAACCATGCGGAACAATGTAAATGGTGTGGTAAATATTGGCATCGGTTATGGTGCAGAAGCATCCACAACCAGTTTTTCTAATGCCACTGCTATTGGCTGGAGCGTGATCGTGAATGCCAGCAATAAAGTAGTGATTGGCACCAATACCACCGGCATGGTGGTGGGTGGTTATGTAGGCTGGAGTACGCTGAGCGACGGAAGATTCAAAGAAAATGTGCAGGAAAATGTGCCGGGTCTTTCTTTTATCAAACTGCTGCGGCCTGTAACGTACACCATCAACGGGCTTTTGCTGGATGAACACCTGACCCGTTTTATGACGCCCGACATGCAAAAAGAAAAAATGAAAACGCCGGAGGAATATGAAAAGTTTACACATGTGCTGCGAACCGGCTTTATTGCGCAGGAAGTGGAATCGGCAGCCGATCGCTTACACTACCAGTTCGAAGGCGTGAACACACCCCGCAATGCCACCGACACTTACAGTATCGCCTATGCCAGTTTTGTACCCTGCCTGGTGAAGGCCGTGCAGGAGCAGGAGGTACTGATTGAAAGGTTGGAAAAAGAAGTGCAGGTACTGCAGCAACAACTGAAAAATTGATAACACCCCTTGATGAAAGAATGCGATCCGGCAACGCAACAGGATACTAACTTCTGCGCTTACACGCTTATAAAAAAAGTAACAGCAGGGTAAGTACCAAGCCGGCCAGGGTGAAATACAATCCTTTCCGGAAGATGGTTGTTTTTGGCAGGAACATCCAGAAAGAAGAAACCACAAAAAACAAAAGGCTCACAGCAAAGAAAACATTGAGGAAAAACAGTGGTTCCTTGGAGGAAGCTTTGTGCAGGTGGGTTAGTTTTTCAACAAATGCCGGCAGGGTTTTGATTGTGTAATCAGCAGCGCCACTGGCTTTATGATACACGCCATCTTTGAACACGGCGCTGTCAGCATTTTCAGCGATAAATTTCAGCTCCCGCATACGCAGCTCTTTTCCCAGTTGATCGGCCGTTAAATTTGGTGCCAGTACCCGGTGTACCTGCTTTTCCTTTTTTAGAAATTCCGTATCGCGGAAAATTAAAACGATGCCGCTGCATGCATACACGGCCATAATGCCCGCCAGGAAAAAACCAAGATAACGATGCCAGATCCGCATATTGCTGTGTAAGGTTGCCATATTGTTTTGATTGTTGAGCAATGTTACAACCAAAAACAATGCGGTGCCCGAACAGGTCATAAAACGTTTGCTTCGTAGTTGTTAAAACAGCATGCCGCAACAGCAGTTTCTAAAAGCTCCTTGTTATAGCGCTATTGCCAACACCATTTCTTTTCTGGTAGCGGCTTTTAAAGAAATAAACCTTGTTTGCACATGCCTTCCAGCACCTGTGTGTGATTGTTTCAGCTAAAGCAACCCAAGAAAAGGTTCGCTTGTTCTGCACAACTATGTTACATTTCAAATAAAAAATGACAATCGTACAAAATGCCTGCTGTTCAGTAGATGGATTCAACGCCCTTTATCAAAAATTTTCACAGCGCATGGTGATCAATGACCGCGCCCACAGCACCAGCGCCACTTACGGCCGCAGCCTCGCCGCCCTGGCACTTCATTTCAACTGCCTGCCCACGCAATTAACCACCGACCAGGTGAATGAATACCTGTACCTGGTAAAACAACAACGCGGTGAAGGGTGTGACAGCACATTTAAATTCACTATTTGTGCCCTTCGCTTTGCTTACCGTATGGAAGGACTGGAGGAGTTACGTTTACAACTACCGCCAACGAGAAGACGAAAAAAATTACCCGTAGTGCTCAGCAAACAGGAGATGACGGCTATGATGAATATCCCCTGCCTGATGATGCACCGGGTACTGATCGCGGTGTTATACGGTTGTGGCCTGCGTTGCAGCGAAGCAAGAAATCTTAAGGTGGATGATATTGATTTTGACAGGGAAGTGGTGCATGTGCGGCAAAGTAAGAACAGGAAGGATCGTTATGTACCCATGGGCAAAATTTTGGGCAGTATCCTGATGAAGTACATCGAAATACATAAACCAGGTACCTGGCTTTTCCCAGGTAAACGATGGGCAAAAACCAGCAAAAGGTTTTTTGCAGTTTATGAACCACAGTACGGGCAACGCAGCATACAATGGGCTATCAGCCGGGCAGCCCAACTGGCTGGCGTGAGGAAATCAATGAACGTACACAGCCTGCGCCATACTTACGCCACCCATTTACTGGAGGATGGTGTGAATATTTTAACGATCAAGGAAATGTTGGGACATGCCAATGTGCGTACCACGATGATCTACCTGCATGTGGCACAGATCAACAATCATTTTAAATGCAGTCCACTCGACACTCTCGAAGGGTTGCATGTGATTGGATATGTACAAGGAAAGCTTAATTTTTAAACCTGGCTTGATAACATTCGCAACACGGATGTATAACCGTTAGTACTGTTTTTCGCATTATAAAAAATTATGCTCCCGGCGCTTCCTGCGCCGGGAGCCGGGAACATATTTGCCCTTATTTAGTTGCTGTTGCAGGAACAACTGTTCTTGCAATTTTTGATGTTGCTGTACTGCTTTGCCGCAATGTAGATCCGGATGGACGGCCATAAGGACAATAATAATCTATTGCATGGGAAGCCGCATTGTAGGAGAGATCATATTCCAGAACATGACCGCTGGTAACCACGTTGGCGGTGTAATTCAAAAAACTCCTGTTGCCATAGCCGCCAAAATTTCCGTACATCACATCGCCCTCGTAGGTGATCAACCCATCGAGATTTTGAATGATGGTGTAGCCAAAATTGGTTTCCACCACGAAGATGCCACAGGAACTGCTGCTGTACACCACATCGCCTCGTTCCTGCGATAACCAGTAAGACTGGTCGTCATATACGATTCTTTCTTTAACGCAACTGCTGAAAGCAACTGAAATGATCATCGCTGTAACTGTCCAGGTAAAAATTTTTTTCATGATTGCTGTTTTAGTGAATGATGATTGTATTGGTAAGACGTGGAAAGATGTGCCAGGTTTCTTAATGTAAATGTTAAACTGTGAAAGAGAGGTGGATTTCTGTACTTCACGGGCTGTTACCGATCATGCCTGCCTGTTCTCTCCAAAATACCCTCGTCACGGTATTTTCTGTAACCTGGCATTGGTAAAACTTTGTAACAAACTGTATTATATGAAGCACACTATCCACTTGTACCTGGCTGCACTTGTTACAACCCTTTTATTAAATGCCTGCAAAAAAAACAATGCCGGCACTAACAACGAACCCTCCGGCCTGGCTCCACTTATCAGTAACAGCGGTTGGGAGCGGGTTCGCTCCATTAAATTTTCTGATGCCAATGCCCTTGCGGGCGGCTTCCAGGCAGAAGACCTGCTGGTGAAAGGCGATAGCGTGGGCGTGCTCTTTGGTGAAGTGTATGATTATTTCGGTGGCCTTAGTTCAAGCGGCGCCCGGGAATATTCGATGTTGTTCAGCATGGCCAACAACAATTCCCCTCAATTAAGCAAACTGTATTCAACGGCCAGTGTACGCACTTACATCAACTTCAGCGGTTACAATGAGAACCTGGTCTTTGCTTCGAATGGTTTTACTCCGCATCTCTTTGCCACCTGGACCTCTTCCAGCCAGGTAAATGCAGACCGATCTTCTTACAGCGAGCTGGATGAGCAAGGCAATACCACAGTACCGGTGTACAGTCAATACAAATACTGTTACCAAAAACAGAATATTGCCCGCTGCGCCGATGGTTCGGTAATGTTCATTCGTGCCAATCCATTAAACGCTAACGGTGCCACCTACCTGAATTATTATGATGTGGCTACCCATACCTGGCTGGCCACCACCGCAGCTTTCGATAACGGTATGAATGTATTATCGCCATCCCTCCCTGGCAACCCCCCACTGGTAACCGGCAGTTGGGGCTTTACTACCGGAAATGGCCAATACCGGGCCATGCTTACTGACTACAACGGAGGCATCAGCATTGTGAAACCTAACCTTACCAACCGGCACTTTGATACGTTGGCGCATATTCAGGAAGCTGCGTTGAGCGGCTCCATCAAAAACCAACTGATCAGCGGCATGGCTTACGGCAACAGTTTTTTCGGGCTGTTATACAACGAAGACCAGAAAAAATTATATGAATTTAAATGGACGGAAGGCAGCAACAGCATCACCCGGATATTTGGGGATATCACCCTTGACAATTTACAGGCACCTATCTCCACCAATGGCAACTGGAAATTCTTTGAGATCAAACCTGACGGTACCGCCTATGCTATTTTCAGGGCAACAGCGTCAAGCTCCGACCTTTCGCTCGTAAACGTAAATACCACCGGTGTGAAAAAGCTTGTGACGGTAAAAGGTACAGACAATCCATATACTTTTATCACCCTGCCCCGTTACAGCAATGGCTATTATTATGCGGTGGCTTATATTCCTTACCTCACCAACTTTAATGTGTTTCCGCAACTGGATGTGATCAGGATAAAGGAATAAATGCAATTGAAAAAACTCAAACCAATCAAAGGCCGCTGAATTTTTTTACATTTATTCCAGCTATGGTGTTGCACCGAAACCTTAAAAATTATACGGCATGAAAAAACATTTGCTGTTTGTACTATTACTGGTTGTAAACCTTTCCGGCTGGTCGCAACAGGTACCGGGTTTTACAGCCTTGTATAACTACTGGGCAGCATTGTCAGAAGATGGACAGCATGTATTACTGAAATGCGGCGACACATGGTTTCCCTCCAACAATTCTATCAGTAACTTCATCAGTCCGCCACAGGTAAAAGTATTCGACACAAAAACGGGACAACTTGAATTGCTCGACTCTTCCTCTGCGCCTGCCCGCACGTATAATACGCTGCTGACCAAAACACCCATTTCTTCCTTTTATCACGCAACGCTTATTAACCAACCCTCGCTTCAGTTTCCTGATACCTCGATCGTGTTGGCGGTTGAGGAAAGATTACAAAAAGAAGCCGGTAAAAAAAAGGCTGATGATCTCCGCTACCTGGGACGCTTACCCGAAGGAGATTTATTGTTTTATTCCTGGATCGTAGACAAAAAGAAATGGGATAAAAGTCACTTTGTTCTTTTACAGTTTCAGCCGGTTACCCGGAACATACAGGTACAGCTTGCGGCATATCCTTCACCGCTGTTAAATACCAGGAGAGATTTCGCATTGTCGCGGGATGGCAAATATATTTACCACTACGGGATGATCTTCGACCGTAAGAGCCTGCAGGTAATTGCTGATATCAATGCGGCCACCAACAGCCTGCTGTCCGGCAGTTATGACCTGTACCTCAAATTTTCTGTAACAGGCGATTCACTGTTGTACACCTACCCTTATCTTTCCGGCAACCACGACATCTATGTGTTCAATTGGCGTTCGATGAAGGCGGAAAAGAAAATTGAAACCTTCATCATGCCTGATAGTATTGTTTACCGGAATGCCGTGGAAGTATTTGCAGACCTGCTGCATCTGGCCGGTCCTGGTGTGGATCAGCAACGATTTGGCTATGTGGAAGATTCGTATAGAACTGACCGAAGCGTTGAAGATTTTTCGGCGGACGGAAATATACTGCTGTACAAAACCTCCACCCGCCTTTGGTTGTACAACCGTAAAACCAACACCGTCACTTTTTTGTATGATCAAACTCTCGACCGTAAAGATTTTTTAGCCGATATCCAGCAACTGAATAATTACCTGTCGGCCATGTACCGATACCGGCAAAAAAATTATGATGAAGAGATCAGGGAATACCAGGCAAGGGTGGCACGGGAAGACCGTGCGGCAGCTCTGTTTATGGCCGGGAAAAAAATATGCCCGAACTGCAAAGGCTCAGGCATTGTAGGCGTGGTGGAAGAACGGCAGGTAACCCCTGATGTAAAATACATTGATCTTAACGGTAATGTGATCAGGCGGGAGACCGGTTTAACGGTGTACAAAAAAACTTCCCAAACAGCCAGTTGCCCGGTATGCGGAGGGACGGGGTATGTGGAGAAGTGACCATCTTATGCGGATCTTATTCAGCCTCCCTTCAATCAGTTTTCAACTGCACGTGTTGATTTTTTTGATAGAACGGTAACACCTGGTGCAGTGCATTAAGGGTATCCCTTACTGTTATATGGCTGATCACTGTATCAAGATTATTCAGGCTTCGCCTGGAAAAAACCCAGCTCATAGGCACTTCAGCGGCACTGGCATCCAATGGTATTTCAATGAACTGCCCATGTAATTTTTTTACTTCCTTTTTTAGCAAAGCGGTATACGTGGCCGACGCACCGGATCGGGTATTGTATATGCCGTCGAAAACCGAACTGATCTCATTAATGAAACCCGTTTGCTGCCAGGCATCCTTGCCACCAAATTTCACCTGGATTACATAAGGCAGAATATTATTGGTGCACAAGGAAGCCCGGAGTGATTGAATAATTTCCAGCATCGTTTTCGCACCTGTGTTTTCCACGTAGCCGCCGTCTACATAATGGTAGGTACGGCAGTCATCTTGCTGCAGGGCTGCTGAAGGAGAAAATAAAGGAAATCTTGCGCTGAAGTTGATAGCGGTGCTGTAGTTAATGCCTCCCCGCATTTTTTTCAGAAAAAGATCCCGGTCATTTTGAAATAAGAAATCATTTGGCCGCACATTGCTGAGGTAGCATTGAAGACCTGTTTCCACTTCGGTGGTATTGATAAACCAGGCGGGAGATAATTTATTTTTGAAGCAAGTGGTAAAGTTTTGTGAGAAAACATTTTCGTCTCCAGCCTTGTTGAAGCATCTTGCATAGCTACACTCCCAGCTTTTTTCGAGCGCAATAGCCCTGTCGAAATTCTCTACATGCGACGGCCAGAAATAATTGAGAATATCTGCGTAAAACATTTTTCCAATCACTGGTGAAAGCTGGTCCTGGCTGAAAAAACCACGGGTAACTGCCTGGTAAAATCCAGGTTGCTTGCGGCTGCTGTCATTTTCCATATAACTTACCGCATTGAAAAAACCCACCCCTACAGACCCCCCCGATACACTCGAAAAAGCATAGATATTGTTTTTGAATGCCGGGAAACTATCCTGCAGCTTTGCCAAAAGCATTGCAGTGAAGGCGCCGGTTCTGAGCGCTCCTCCTTCAGCAGTAATAAAGAAAACCGGGTACTTCGCATTTTTATTAAAAAAGCTGTCTTTTGAAGTAAATGAAAGCGGTGAGGTACTGTCTGCACCAGTGCTGTCGGCAGGGTACTTCATCCATGTTGCATAATCAGCCGGAGTCATCACCCAGCAACGGTTGCTGTCGGACATATGTGCATTTTTCCAATTGGAAAAATGCTCCTTAAGATCCAGGCGGTCGTTACAGCAATCAATATTCTTTCTTACCGGGTGATCTAAGTTGATGTAAGATACAATGAAGAACCAGGCCACCATAAGCCAACGGAGAGAAAAATGAAATTTTCTGCGGTAGCGGGAATCGATGTAGAGCAGACCGGTATAAATACCCAACCAACAGCCAAACGAAAGGCATACAAGGCCGGGCGATCCAAGCACCTCATAAGAAATAAGGAATTTGGTAGAAATGATCAGCATCACGATCAATGAACTGATGGCTATCACATGCACCTGGAGGTGGAGTGTTTTATAGAAGGAAGGATTATTCTTGTATACCCAACGGTAGTATCCGTGAGGGATCACCTCATTTTTAAACTGGTCTGTCTTCTCATCATACACCGGTTGATAGTTATCGGGATGATACTGCACTTCGTTGAATTCAATGGGCGCCAGTTCATCCTGGATGATGTAATCACGGGGAAAACTTTCAATATCGCCGGTTTCAATAAAATCTTTTCTGGGCGGTAAAGATTCGAGTATGTCCTGGAATCGCTGATAGGTATTCTTCAGTTCCTGGTCTTCCGGATCATCTTTCGATTTGAAGTTGCTTGCCTTGCGAACCATCAGCACATGATCGTTATAGATACCGTACAGTTTATCGATCCATTTCAGTTCATGTTTTTTTATTTTGAACCAGACTTTTCTTTTTCTTAACGCATTGATATAGCCATCATCCAGGTAAAATCTTGAAAGCATTCCAAAAGTGAGCAGCAGTAATAGTACGATGGTTGCAAAGGGCCATATATTGTACCATTCCCAGTTAGTTATATTGTTGAGCGATACAATCACCGTGCTGGCAAGTACGATCAATGTAGGAAGCAACAAATAAAAAGTGGCCACCACTTTCTGTACTTCTTTCCTGTAATTCACCCGTTCGTCAGAAAGCGCCAATCCCGAGTTATCCGTAATGTATACTTTATAGCGGGCGCCAAACTCCGATACCACGCTCCACCCAATGAGTCCGATCAGTAAAGAGATTACTGAGCCGGGATTAAAATCAGAAAGGTCTTCTATCATGATAAGAATGATATCCTTCCCCTGTGGTAACAACGTAAAAATGAACAATGCAATAAGGTTGAACAGCAGGTATATCCTGGTGGATTTAAACACTTCCAAAAAATCGGTGAGTTTATCTTCTGCCGGTACCGACTTGCCTACAAACAGCAGGCGCCTGACCGTAAATGAAAGCAATCCGGCGATGTACAACACGAATTTTTGTGCTGCACCTGTGAGTCGTTCAGTGATTCCCATTGGTGGTATTTTAGTTTGCAGGAGAAAATGGTTTTACTACCGCTTTCAGTAAATCAGCCAGGTCGAATTTTTTACTCAGCGACAAAGAGATCACGGGCTTGGTGTTTTTTAACAGGAAACCCCTTACTTCCCCGGTAAACACCACGCCATAAGATTCTTCCGTTAGCCTGAATTGCAACAGGTAAAATGGATTCCAGGATTTTTTAGGGTTTTCATACAGGCTTGTCAAACCGTTCTTATTCATGATATCCTGTATCGTTTGATCTCTTTTTTCCTTTAAACCCCCATCGTGCACCGCTGCGAATCGCTGGTTGCAAAGGCCTACCACATCGTTGATGTACAAGCTGAATGCTTTTTCAGTAATGTAGATGGGTAATCCCAGCCCGACATACTGAGTCCGGTAATCGAAACTGGTTTTATGTTCCTTAAACGGGTAGCTATAGGTTTCGCCCAGCGTAGCAACCCGGTACACTGAATCCCGTTTTGTATTGGCATAGTCATAGTCAACGTTAACCCGTTGCCACAGCATTTCAAGGTAAAAGGAGCCATACATGTGAAAGCCATAGTCACTGGTGCTTCGCCGGCTTAAACGCCAATGTGGTGAAAAGAAAATTCCGATACTTTGAACATTGGTGGTTGTCTTCACCGAACCGGTATCCCGGTAATACCGGTAGTAGATACTGTTGCTGGTGGTATCAAGTAGCGGAGAGTAGGAGGTTGCATCCCGGTAAATGATCCCGCTGTCGGAACCGGCAGCCAAACTCGATGATTTGGATTCATACACGCCGCCTGTAAAACTCAGTTTTTGTTTTTTACGAATGGCGGAAATGTCTTTCACGAACATATAAATGCCTGCATACAGGTTATTGGCCTTTACGCCATCTAGCAGGTCAAAATTTGATCCTGTCTCCATCCAGAAAGTGCTGGATGAATTATAGCTGCCTTTGTCAGTAAGCCTGAGCTCATGCAGGCTGTTCTTTTTGTCATTCACTATCCGTATGTAAGCAACCGCATCCATGCTGATACTGTCTTTCAGGTAACTGTTCGCTACATAGATGGTTTCTTTATGATATACAATTTTTTTACCCGCCTTGTCTGTAGCCTCTTCCCATTTTTTTATCACAATTTCAGCGGGACTGATAAGTACCGGTTTAAAATTGCGATAAGGTTCAATTTTTAAGGTTACCGTGTCGGGAGTGTCTTCCGGGTCTGCATCCCGGTAGAAGGTTAATTCCACCTGTTGCACCCTGGTGGAATCCTTAATGTATACGGGGTGAACTACGGTAATACCGGTATCAAGTGTGATCGGGGCTACGGTTGTGTTTCCTCCCGGGCTTGGTGTTTTGGTGGCAGCTGAGGGCTCTTGTTTGCCACCGGTTTCGCCTGTTGGGGTATCCGTAGTTGTTACTACTGATCCCGGTGCTGCAGGTGTATTACTGGCTGAAACTGTCTTCACCAGCACTGCACAACGGTTAAGTATATTTCCACGCTGTACGAGGTAGAAGGTTTCGTCTTGTGTACTACTGTCTGTTAACCGGACATTGCAAACCGCCAAGCCCATCCAGTGCAGGGAATCGATTGTGGTGAGGTTGACCACACTGATCAACGTGTCAACTAAAACTGGTGAAGCTGCTACGGCATTGTAATCAAGTTGAACTATGCCGAATTGTTGCCTGCCGGGGCTTTTGCGGTAATTGGTGGTGATGGCTATGGGCAATTGAAGCGCCCTGATGCCGTTATCGCCCGGTTGCAGGGAGGGTACCGTTTCAACACAGGGCAACAGTGTTATTACCACGGCGGGCACCGCATTGCTTTTCCTTGTAGGTGAAGGTCTTTTTTTCTTTTGCGCCTGTAAACAGAGGCAGAGCAGCAGCAGGCCGCCAAGCATTGAAACTTTCATACTGGTAATTTTTGTTGATGAATGGAGCGTTCGTTTACAAGGGGCAGGAATAAAAACAGGCTTCAATAGCAGGCCCAATCCTGTAAGGGTAAAATGTACCGGCTGGTAATACAGCCTCATTTTTACCACGATGTAAAACTCCACCATCCGACCCGCCGGTTCAACCGTATTTTAACTGTACCCTTTACCGTTTTTTCCCCACCGCCCGGCACAAGATCACTGACCGATATTGCTCAAAACAACCCGGTACACCATGATTGTTAGAAGCGGGAGCAGGCCCGCACGGGAAAGGGAAATACCCGTCATAGGCTATAGGAAGGCGCAGGCTTACTCATATATTTATCCGCACACATGATTACTATCGCAATGGCCCGCATATCATTATTTTTTATTCATACACTTATGCTTTTACCTGTGCGTTGTTTACTCACCGGAAGGACTTCCGAAGGCGTTGATTGGTGAATAATGTATTTTTCCAGGTGTCTTTTACTTCTGATACGCTAATGATGAAAACGAAACAAGTGCGCTTCCCTATTGCATTTGTCAACAGCAGGTAGTATTTTGATAAGGCTATATCATTTTTAAAACCTTAAGGATGTATACAATCTCAGTGTGGGCAAAACAGCATGCTTACTTTGCAAGACTGCTTATCGCCATTGCCACCCCCGCAACTTTTCTGCTTGCTTTCTATACCGGCAGGATGCTGTTTAACAGGGGAGTTATACTGCCGGAGCAGCCATTGTATTTATTGGCCTTTCTCTTTCTTGTTACAGGCATTCTTTTATACCCTGCAACCGGCCTTTCAAAAGTGAAAAGCTATGCCCGTCAAAAAGCCTGCGACATTTTACTAACGGTATCGGCTATCATCGTGATAACCGCCGGCGCCAATAATCTTGATGTTACAGGCCATGCCGTTCATATGGCATGTGCCAGTGTGGTGGTACCGGCCCCAACCGCAAAAGAAATTTTGGAATCCGGTAAAACCCGGAAAGAACTTACCTGGAAGGAAAAAAGAATACTGAAAAAAGAATTCAGGAATCAACTAAAAAAGTATGTCGCGGCAAAAATATCAAATGATAAAGCCGGGGCACAAGAGGCAGCAAAGATCATCCTGGCCATTATTCTTTTGGTTGGTTTGACGATACTGCTGGCCGCTCTTGTTTGTGATCTTTCCTGCAGCGGCAGTGAAACTGCCGCACTGCTTATAGGTGTGTTGGGAATTATTGGATTGGTATGGGGCTTTATTGCCCTTGTAAAGGCAATACATGAAAAGACAAAGAAAGAAAGGGCTAAAAAAAAGGAATGATCGCCTTGCTGTATATCGAGTGATGGCCTTTAAAAAACGCTTAGCCTGCTTTCACAGCACAGAAATGCAAATGGATTGTTTTTTGCATCCTCTGCGAGTAACCATGTCGGGGCCGTCGGCCTTAACTTAATTGCTGTCCACCACCTTTTGATAAACAGCATGACTTGAATCACGGGTAGCGTTCAATTGATCCACCAGTTCTGTTGTCTGTCCTTCGGTGGTCATTCTTTTAATAACCTGGAGCTCCTTTTTTCGAAATGCAATGTATTGAAGCAGGTTGGTTGCCTTTTCGTGTGAAGCCGGTGAAATATCGTAGGTGCTGGTGGCTGTTAGTTGCTGTTCCAGTTTTTCCCAGGCGGGCATTGCTTCGTGGTCAATTTTTTCAGACAGCCGCTCGCCTGTCTGCGTGGAATCGCTGAGCATTTTATATTCCTTTTCTGTGTAGGCATCAAACTGCTGCAGCACTTTATCAAATTTTTCATTGTCGGCATAACCCATGTCTTTCAAGATGGCGAGGGCATTGTTTCTTTCCTTTACCGGTACCTGGTGTTGTTGCAGGTAAAAAAAGCTAGCCACTACCGTTAGTACTGCAATAGCTGCCGGCATCCATTGCAGTTGTTTACCACTCTTTTCGCTTTTTACCATGTACACAAATGCATACCCGATGATGAATCCACTAACCAGTCCGCCTGCATGAGCCGCATTGTCCACCCCGCTTTTCATACCATACACGAGGTTGTACCCGATAAAAATAACGATGCTCTGCAACAATGATTTTCTTACCGCCTCCGGAACCAGTTTGGTCGTGAGCAGGGCCAAAAACACGCCGTACATACCAAACACAGCGCCTGATGCACCGGCGCTGTTTATCCCCCCGGGATGCCACCACAGGCTTACCAGGCTTCCGATTACACCGGTGCAGCAATAGGCCGTAATAAACCGCAGCTTTCCCAACAATGGCTCAAGGTAGATGCTGATAGAGTACAGGCAATACATATTCATCAGCAGGTGAATAACACCGAAATGTACAAACGTGTTGCTGAGGAGTCGCCACCAGTCACCACTAAGGGTGAGCGGAGTGTAGTTGCTGCCCCAGCGGATATGCACCAGCGCATTGGGTTCAAAGAGCCCGGCGCCGTTGATCACCATGAGTATAAAGAGTAAGGTATTAACACCGATGATGCTGTAGGTTAGATACAGGTTACTGTTATGAAAGTTGAAAGCCTGGTTGATTGCTTCGGCATCCTGTATATCCTTTTCAGCCTGTTCTCTTGTTTGTAACCGCAGCGTTTCGAGTGGTTGCTGCAGGGCAGCGAGTGTTTCTTCCGGCAGTGTTTGTGCGGATGTAAAAGCTTCAATAAAACGATTCGTGTTCTTTTTATTTTTTTGCAACAGGTCGAAACTTTGATCGCTCAACGTTTGGCTTTCCACGGTTAGCTGATCGTTTTCCACCCTGCAGGTGATCATGAAGTCTTTCTTTTTAAATACGGCTGGCGGGTAAGCACCCAGGGCCCGGTCGCCAGCAAAAGCTATGGTCCAGCCCAGGTTGGTGAAAGCCTGCCAGGCGGTGAGCAGGGAGGTGTGGGTGTTTTTATACAAGGGAAACGACTGTTGGTAGCGGGCCATAGAATTTTTTTTACAAGATGATTTATTTTGGGGAGTTGGGGAAATAAATATTGGACTGGTTTTTAACCTGCGCTTTTTTCCTGTTGCCTGTAGAATGGCCGGGTGTTGGGTATACGGGAGCTGAATTGTTTTTATTGATGCAACGGGTAAGGGTTTGCTTGTGGCCTGGGGGATCCCTCGCTTAGAATGAGGAAGGCTGCCGTTGCAGGCAAAAGCTGGCGGATAGATCACACACTAAGTATAGATAACAAAGAAGCCATGCATCATTTTAAAAACACCGGTGCACACAAAAATGCCGTGAAGCAGATCAGCCAACTCCCCGGCCGTTATAAAACACTCATATTGTTATGAGCAAGTTACAAATGAAATTAAGATTTAGATAAATAAAAAAGCACCTACAAGTTTTACCCTGTAAGTGCTCTGCTGCTCCCCTAAAATTAAAATTATCGAACCAATTAATCGAAGATTTGAGGAAATTATCAGATGCTTACAGATTCATAACCAACCGATTAAGCAGTAAAAGGGAAAAGATTATGCAGCTAACAACTGCCTAACTTTTTGTATTGTTCCGTTGCTTTTATTGGTTAGTTTCATAATATTTCTCACACTATGCCCCTGTTTGATAAATTTAATAATGTCTTTATGCTTATTAAGTGATTGTTCTTTTGTTTCAGCCGAATTTCTGGTTCTGCCTAATATACCGCCGTTTGCGATATACTTAGCCCTGCCGCTCTGTAACCTGTTAAAAGTCTGTTTCAGTTCAATTTCTGCAAATGCCGACCCAATTTGTAACATGGTTGTTGTCATTGCATTTTCTGTTTTGTCGGCACATAATGTGTGCATATTGTAATTATCAATTACAATGTTGATTTTATGCTTTGTGCAGTTTTTTACAAATACCAATATTTCTATTACCCTTCTGGCAATACGGCTTACTTCTGTGAACAGGATGTGTTCAATTTGATTTTGAATAGCATAATCCAGTATTTGAGCAAGTTGGTCATCGTTGCTATTACCCGACTTGTAGTATTCAAACTGCTTAACGATTTGGTACTGGCTATTGTATTTTCTGTTAAGGTCTTGTGTCTGGCGTGTTACATCCTGTTTGGCTTCATTAGTTGAACAACGGCTTACAATTATTGCTTTTTCCATGTAATTGATTTGAAACACAAATATATACGAAATGCTTCGTATTACAAAATAAATCAAAGACTTTTTTTGATACAATTTATTGGTGTATCAAAATGCCATTGCAGATTTATTTTGATACAGTTGGGAAAATGATACATAATTGCGGAAAACTCGACTTGTTGTAAACTGCATATTGGCTTACCAGCAGTTTTGCCAAACAGTTCCATCATACACCCGTAATTTGTTTATTATGCCATCAAAATACATATCCCCCTTTGCTGGGTTATCTGGTGCGGAGTTACGGGGTTCTAACCTCAATGTATTATTAACATGCAGGTTTCTTGCTGGGGTTGTAGTATTGATACCAACATTTTTCAAAGTGTCTGAACTGGCTGTATAAGGTACTTTTTGTACAGTATATGTGATATTAGAACTATTCCAGCCATAAGGTTGAAGCATTGTAGTTGTTCCAAGGTTAAATGATGAGTTCCTAAACCAAAACTCAATCGTAATGTCATCTTCTGGAATATCCTTGTTACAATCAGCGTATTGGTTAATGCCGTCAAAATAAATTGCGTTGCCAAACTTTCCTGGTCCAAAGTATGGGTTATTATACAATGTGCCGTTTGTGTTTGTTACAGTATCTAAAAATGAACCACTGGCGTTATTGATTTCGTTGAAATGCCATAAGCCAATTGTATTGCCATCGTGTACATCAAACTCCATATTGGAAGCGTAATAAGTTTGGATGTCTTGTTGTGTTCGTACAATATTGGATATTCTAAGTTCATCAATTTGCCCATTGAAAAAATCGGAAAATGAAGTAAAAAATGATGTTCCTAAATAAACTTTGGAATAAGTATATAATTGTTCATACCAAACAGTATCAACTAACAACTGTCCATCAATATAAATTTTCCCTCGCCTGTCTGCTCCTTTGGTAACAGCCATGTAATGCCATTGTGCGGTATCAATGCTAACAATACCAAAATTAGTATTGGGTGTACCTCTATCAGCCAAATTATAAACCCTGATTTCTCCCTGAAGTATGCTATCTGATTGAGTAGCGTTTGCAGCCCGTTGATTAAATGAATTTGGCAAACCACTTTGAGCCAAGCTATAAAAGGGGATAAGCAAGATTGAAAGTAAAAATTTCATTTCAGATAAGTTTGGGTAAAAATTTAATTGCTGTTATTGTTTTACACTTTGTAAAACTATTTAATACAGCAAAGCCCTTATCTCCATCTTAGCCAACAACCCAAAATCTTATTTAACGCCACTCATTAACCAATATTTATTTCAACCCTATAACCAGTATTGCTATGTTTGGGCTGCTTTCCGAAAGAAACTGTTGTGTTACTATTATTTGTTTTAGAGAAAATTTCCAGCCGTTCTTTTACCAGTTTTTGACCCATGCCAAAACCTTTACTTTGAGCAGCATAATTACCATTGTCCTCAATACTTATAATGGTAGGATTAACACCTGTTATGTCAATGGTTATGTTTTTATTTGTGGCATTGCTACCCACTATACCATACTTAATAGCATTTTCGGCAATAGGTTGGAGTATTAGCGGAGGAACTAAAATTGCATCTGTATTAATACCCTCACCAATATTTATGCTGTATGCAAAATTATTATCATGCTCAAACCTTTTTTGCTGCAAAGCCAAATAACCAGTTAAAAAATGTATTTCCTCCGTTAAACTGATTGCAGCCTTATTATTTGTTTCCAGATAGCTACGTTGCAGGTTAGAAAAGTCAGCAACAACCTGCACGGCTTCATCGTTTTTTCCTTCCAGAATTAATGAGCTAATCAGGTTCATGGAATTGTAAACGAAATGTGGGTTAAAATTCTGTTTCAATATTTGCAGCCTGTTTTCTAATAACTGCTTTTTTGTTTTTCGTTTGTCCAATGTTGTTTTAAACAGGATAGCAGCAACAACCAACACAAAAAACAGGATTGCACCAAAAAAATAGGGATTTCTATTCAGGGGCAGTGTTATGCTTACGGGTTGTTTTTTTATAACATCACTAACGGATATTTTAAATTCATAATCTCCATATTTCAATCCGTCAGGAAAATCAAATTGCCCTTTAATTGTATATAGGGTTTGTATCAATTTCCCATTATGCCAAATCTCCAATTGTTTTAGGGTATGGTTTTGCAATATGTTGTTAGCTGAATTGATATTTACCTGAAAACCCAGATTTTCGTTTACTGATTCTGGGGTTGAAATATTCCAATCCTTATTTTCAAATTGCTGAAATTGGTTTTCCAAATCACTGAACCGAAACTTTGTCAAATAGCTATTGCACACCAACAACAATGAATCGCCTGTTATAATCGGTTTGGTAGTTTGCTGGTAATTTCCAAAGTAGTAATAACTGGCAGGTGTGCTATTTTCAACATTAAACTTTATTATCCCTTTTTCATTTACTAAGTAAATGTTATCCTGATATGCCAGTAACCATTTTGGGGTGAACCCTGCAATTTGATTGCTAACAATGGTTGTTTGCAAAACCAGTTCGTTGGATTTGTAGTTTATCTGGAATACTTTTAATTCCCTATCGGAAAGTGTAAAAGGCCTGTTTTGTATAACCGTAAAATCATTTACAAATGCAATTGAGCTATCGGCACATTTCAAATGATAAATTGTGTCCTCCTCAATAATACTAAACCCTTTTTCCTTGTTTAAACAAAGAATCTGTTTGCCAAACCTTTGAGGGTAGGGCAGAAATGCTTCATCTTGTTTAAACTGATTAACAGGGTTTGCTAACCCAAATTTTTTGATTGTGCCATAGTTCTGAAAAGCAAATACAGTATTGCCTAATCTGCTGCTGGACAACCCATTTTCCCAAACGTTGTCATAGTCAAAATGTTTTATCAATTGCAAATCTTTCGTAGCATAAATATCTAAACTGTTTTTATGGGCAGCAATAAGCGTATCGCCGTCTATGCTCATTGAGGTAACAGGGTTATCATTTGGGAAACTCGTTGATATTGTTTTAGTATTGCCGTTACCAATCTTTTGTAGCGATGTGTTGGTATAACAAAGTATTGCGTTGTCGTTGGCTATAATTGTTGATTGAGGCGGTTTGTTAAACATTGCTGCTCCCGAAAATCCACGCAACACAAAAACACCCTTGTTTAATGTGCCATAGTACAATGTGTTGGTTGCTGAATCAGCATCCAAACAGGAAACATAGTCTGCAACTGTAACTTGTGTGGTATTGTAACTGCTATCCAAAATACATATTGCCCCTTTTTCATTGGTACGGGTATCGCCAAACCCAAGTATTAATTTGCCATTACAATAAACCATTTCCCAGGCAGCGAACGATATACCAAACACATTAGGCATATCAACCTTTTGCATTGGCTTATCCTTACTCACAATACATAGTGTTTCCTTACTGCCAACGCCACCCAAGTAAAGTTTATCATTACTGTTTGTTGCAGAAAAATAGCACGGAGCATTTACTTCATATTGACTAAAACTATTTTTATCTGTCAATACCAACCGTCTGCAATTGTTTGTTAATCCTAAAATCTTCCCTTCCCATTGAAAAATGTCTATGATAAAATCCTGTTTCAATCCTTGCTCAACATCCAATTTTGTCAAAACATGATTTGCCCATTTGTAAATGCTTTCATTTGTCAAAATATAAACATCCTGATTGTTTAATACTTTGATTTTTCTTATTTGGTTAATGCTGTTTGTTGGGTAACTATTTAATAGGCTTCCTGTAAACTGATTAAAAATAAACAACCCATTATATCGAGTGCCAATAAAAACTAATGAATCTAAAAACGATAATGACCATATACTTTTCTGGCTCAAAGCACTCTCAATCTTTTTATGGATTTCATTACCATTAATAACACTTAACCCATTATCTGTTCCTACCCATAACCGTTTTGAGTTATCCAATTTGAGGCAGCGTACTGCATTGGAGGGTAAACCATTTGAAACATCAAATTCAGGCAACAAAGTTTCTGCCTGTCCATAAGCATCAGCGATAAAGAATACTGCTAAAAGAACTTTGATAATTCTTTTGCACCAACCCTGCTTACTGGTAGGCATGTGCTTTTGGTTGTGGTTAAATTATCTTTCTTGAATGATTTAATCATTGCCTTATTTACAAGGTATGATTTATGTACCCGTATAAAATCATTGCCAACAATATCAGCCATTGCTTTCAGGGTTTTTGAAGTGGTGTATTGTTTGCCATCTGTTAAGCGAATGGTACAATAAGCCCCTGCCGCTTCTATATATTCAATATCTGCTATCCGCAACGGAGTGCTTGCCCCTTGTACTTTTATTGATAAGTATTGGCTCTGGTTTTCCTCTTTCAAATATTCCCGTTCATACCTGCTTATACATGCTTTCAACTCCAAAGGATTGAGGGGTTTAAGCAAATAATCAAAAGCCTTTTCCCGAATAGCATTAATAGCATATTCGGAAAATGCCGTTACAAAAATCACTTTGGTTTGCTTTGGCAAATGGGGCAACAACTCAAACCCCGACCTTGTATGTAGCTGAATATCCAAAAAGCAAATATGAACATCCTCTTTTGACAATACCGTTATAGCTTCCTCTAATGAGGATGCAATTAAAAGCTGTTCAAACAGGTAATAATGGTTTTTTTTGAGCAAAATGGTTAGTGCAGTCCTGCCACTATGCTCATCATCTACAATTAATGCTTTAAGTTTCATTCAATACACTTACATATTTTGTTGAATTAATGTCCAAAATAGTTTAATTCGGCGGCTTCAAAATTTATGTTTAGTTATCTGCACTTTTCTTTAGTGAATTAACCAGTTTTGCCAAATACTTTCTCCCCATTAATACTGATTACAGGAACAGCTCCCAAGTGTTTTGATAATATATTAGCCATAACATTATAAACAATATCCCTTTTATCGTTTGGCACAAGTAACCCATCGTGTAATGTATATGGCATAATATCCATTGAAACAAGTTCCTTGCATATTTCCTCAATGAAAATCTGGCTTTCAATTTTTTGCAGCCCAATGGAAAATGATTTGTAATTGCTCTTTTTCTTACCCTCAATAACCTTCATAATCTCTGGGAAACTCTTTGCAAATTTTCTTTTTAATCGTTTTTCGGTAGTGTTTTTTGAATATGCTATGAGCATCCAAATTTCTTTAGCGGTATCTCTGTCTTTTTCATAAATCTTCATCAATAATTCATACCATTTACCTGATATTGTTGAATCCCTGTATCGCTCAATTTCAGCCGCAAGGCTGGGTTTTCTTTTTGTTGAACACTTATTGAGCATGATGTTGAAAAGCACGGGCTGTGAGTTGCATAAATCCAAATAACACATATTTTCATAGCCAATAATAAACTGCCTCAATTCGGTTGCCATATTGGTTAAATTCGTGTCAACCCTGCCGTTGGTTTTATTCCGTGAAAACCTCAAATATCTTTTACCCTCACTGATTTCAATAATACTTCTCATTCTGTGGGTGTACCTGTTATATGCCATTGTTTTAAGTTTCTCATCATCGCCAGCCTTTTGCATTTCCTCCTTGTATTGGTTGCCAATAAACTCCAAAGCATTATCATATCGGATTGACAAACTCTTTTTGTAATGCCGCTCCATTAACCGAATATGGGGCTTGAAGTGTTTTGCCCTGTCCATTTCTTTATTGTGTTGCTTAATTATATACCTGCCAACCTTACCAGTTGTAGGAATTTCAACTGTTACAACAGCAATATTTTTCACCTTTTTTGTATCGCTTGTAATGATTTGATTATCAATGATTTTAATTAACTCTGAATTATAGATTTGTAAACAATAGGAGGAAGTATAATATCCCTCATTCTGTAATAACTCAACAATAGTATCATTAACGACAATACCATAATAATAACAATTACCATCACCATAGGATAGTGAAGAATAAATAACAGAATTTACAGTTAGATACCTCATGTATTCATTATAACTGCTGCCATATTTGACATGTAAGAATGTGGAAGCCATTGGTATCATTTCATTGTTGGCGGTATAATCATTGAAGTATTTAATATTGGATAAATCATTGAGTATTGAATAGAAAACCTCAATATCATATTTAAAAGCAGGGGGATTAACCTCGATTTTATAATGCAAATGGTCAAATGCCAATTTGGGAATGATGAGTTTTATTGTTTTTTTATATTTCGTTTTCATAATTGAATGTTTGTGATGCACCGCCCCCCGTTAAGCCCCTCCCCGTCCCCCCTATGTTATTGGGGAGATGAATTTGCTAACTGTTACCCAGGTTATAATTACCATGTACACAAACTAAATATAGTACAAGTGATTACGTTGTAAATTTTTCTGGAAAAAAATCGGGAATAAAAAAGGCTTTTTCTAAAACTGGCTATTCCGTTCCTTATCGTACCGATAACAACACGTTTTAATTATGAAAGCTACTTTTAAAAATTATGCTTTAATTGGTAAAAAGCTTGTTTCAGGTCATTGTTCATTCAATTTGTAATGGATTTTTACTTCAGTTTTTGGGGTTATGGATAGGTGTTATGGAAATATTTTTGCTTCTCAACTTGACACCAATTTTTAAATTTCGTATATTTGTAAGGATGCGTTAGTTAACTAGAGGAATCATTTTAGCGACAACCCTGCTAACTACAATGATTCTGACAACTCCACAAATTTTACTGTAAATCACCAGTAAACCCAGTGCCCTGGGGAGGTATTTCATATACATACATGATTCGCCAAAACCCAGGCAGGTCTTGCTATGACCTTAAAAGAATAATTCTCGACCCCGAAAAAATATTGAGAATGGGGGTGTAAGTTATCATGCTTACGATTGAGGAGTGCAGGCAAGTTCTACCCAAGCAAGGGGCAGGATTTACCGATGAACAGATTAAAAAAATGATAGACTTGTTCTATTGTTGGGCAAATATTGAATTTTCAAATTATAAAAAACAAACAACATGAAAAACGTATTGATTTATCCCAGAGTAAGCACCGATGAACAGGCTGAAAAAGGGTTTAGTATTGAATCCCAAAATGAAAAGCTATTGAACTTTTGTAATAAAAACGGCTGGAATGTTTTGGAAACTTTTAATGAGGACTATACCGCATGGAAGGGATTTAACCGACCTGCATATAACCTGCTTTCTAATTATATCAAAAAAAGCAAAACTAAAATTGATATGGTTTTATTCACCCAATGGTCGAGGTTTTCGAGGGATTACACACATTCGGTGAATGAAATTAAACGATTACGGGATTTGGGGATAGAAGCCAATGCTATTGAGCAATGGGTAGATTTGTCAATACCTGAAAACCATTACCTGTTAGCAATTTACTTAACTGCTCCACAGGTTGAAAACGAACGGCTGTCAATACGAACCATTGACGGTATGCGTAAGGCATTGAAATTGGGTAGATGGCAGGGTAAAGCTCCTTATGGATATATAAATAATAAAACAACCAAATTGATTGAGGTTGATACCCAAACAGCATCATTAGCTAAACTATCATTTGATATGATGGCAACAGGGCTTTACACAGCCGAGCATGTACGCAGGGAAATGAAGGGTAAGGGGCTTTCAATAAGCAAACAGGGCTTTTTGAATATGCTGAAAAGCGTTCTTTACATGGGTAAGATTGTAGTACCTGCATTTAAAAATGAGCCATGTGAGGTTGTAAGGGGGTTACATACCCCAATTGTATCAGAGGAAATATTTAAGGAGGTTCAGGTAGTTTTGATGGGTAAGAAAAAATCGTACAAGGGAGTTACTCAAAATGAGAATATACCCTTAGTTGGGTTTATACAATGCCCACAATGCAATAAATTAATGACGGGGAGCGGTTCTCGTGGCAATGGGGGTGTTTACCATTATTACCATTGCCAACGCAAATACGGCTGTAAAAACCAGTTTAATGCCAAAAAAGCCAATACAGCGTTTGAGAATTATTTAAAATCATTTCAACCAAGCAAGGAATTAATCCATGTTTATACATCTGTTTTGCATGATGTTTTTAAATCCAATGGCATAGATTCCGAACAACAGCAAATCACATTAAAAACAGAAATTAACAGGATAACAGATGAACTAAACAATGCGGCATTAAAAAACGTACAGGGAAAACTTACTGATGAACGTTACAACGCAGTTGAAAAAATGCTGGAAGATAAAAAAGCGCAATATCAAGTTGAGTTAAGCAACCTTGAAAAGGTTGAACCAGAGTTTAATACCTATGTTGCCAACTCAACTTTATTAATTTCTGATTTGGTACATTATTATCAGAGCAACGATGCAGAAACTAAAAAGCAAATAGTTGGTTCGATATTTCCTGAAAAAATCATTTTTGAAAACGAACAGTATCGAACCACAAAAACTAATGAAATTATTGAGCTGTTATGCAGTGTGGACAAGGGTTTAAACGAAAACTGCCCTGCAAAAAATGCAGAGCAGTCTAACCTGGCTCCCCCTGCTGGACTTGAACCAGCGACCCTCTGATTAACAGTCAGATGCTCTAACCAACTGAGCTAAGGAGGAGTGTTGTTGTACAACTTCCCAATCCCTTCCGGTTTTGGGAGGGCAAAAATAGGGATTTTCAGTTTTTAAACAAATTGATTTACAAAATTTACCAGCCAAAAAGGCTCTTTTTTTCCTCAATGCCGGCATACACCCCGTCTTCCCGCAGTTCAATGGGGTAGGTTTTTAAAAAATAGCCCTCCCCGCTCGTGTTGCGCCCGTTTGCCAGGCTAAACCTGTAACGGTGCAACGGACAAACAATATTTCCCAATGCATCGGTATACCCCTCGGCCAGGCGACCGCCGGCATGGGGGCATTTGGCGGCACAGCCATACAGGGCTTCTTTGTGCTGTACAACACATATGGTTTTATCACCGGCCCTGATCTCCAGCATGCCGTTTTCGCCAAAATGAAGTTCTTCCCTGGAGGAGGCGATCTTATGCCATGTATATTTTTTTTCTGCCGACAAAATTTAGCTTATGCTTTTTGTGAAGTTATAATTGTTACTCTTTGCTTGGTCAAAAACTAACCCAAAAGAGTCCGCCATCGATTACACCGCGATGGCGGATGGTTGCGTGATTAAGCTTTTGTACTACTAAACCTTCAACCTCGGTAATGCCATTCTTAGGCGCAGTTCGTACATTATATAATATATAAAATGGACCCGCATCATTTAGCTTACAATCTTTTTCTGCGGTAACCCCTGAGGTGGAATTGAAAAAATGCGAAGCTGATTTTTTCAAAGCATAAAAAGCCGCAGCGTTCCGGTTTCGCTGCCTCATCGGCCATGGAGTTTAAGCGAGTTTATAAAATGCAATTGAACCATCAGCGAAGTCTTGGTGATACCTGCAATAAAGCTCTTAATAAAAAAATTCAGCTTTATACGGATACCGTATCCTGTACATATCCCGCACTTTATTGAGGATCGTCTGCCGCAACAGATCGATATTCGTTTTTTCCGTGGCCGACACAAACACACAGTTTCCCTTCGTTTCGTTTTGCCAGCGCTGCTTCAGGTCGGCAATGATCTCCTGCTTCACTTCCGGCTCCAGCCACTGGTCAAATGCCTGCGCCTCGTATTTGTCCATCTTATTAAAAATAGTGATCGTTGGTTTGTCGGCCGCCCCCAGTTCGGCCAATGTTTCACTCACCACTTTCAACTGGTCTTCAAACTGCGGGTGGGCCATGTCCACCACGTGCAGTAAAATATCCGCTTCCCGCACTTCATCCAGCGTACTCTTAAAACTCTCCACCAGGTGATGGGGCAGTTTCCGGATAAACCCTACCGTATCGCTCAATAAAAAAGGCGTTTGTTCAAATACCACTTTGCGTGTAGTGGTATCAAGCGTGGCAAATAATTTATTTTCTGCAAACACTTCACTCTTGCTCAACAGCGTCATCAGGGTTGATTTACCCACGTTGGTATATCCTACCAGCGCCACCCTGATAAACTCTCCTCTTTCCTTTCGTTGGGTGAATGATTGCTTGTCTATTTCAGCGAGGCGCTTGCGCAACAAACTGATCTTGTTCTTCACGATCCTGCGGTCGGTTTCGATTTCTGTTTCACCCGGACCCCTGGTGCCCACACCACCGCCCTGCCGCTCAAGGTGCTTCCACATCCCTTTTAACCGG
>CAYVLT010000010.1:0-37291 GCA_964452405.1 uncultured Ferruginibacter sp. | reverse complement strand
AGCTCTGTCCTTGCCAAGGTCATCGTAGCCAACCAGCAGTTCAAGGGTGGTTGCCCAGCCCTCGTCCATAAACCCATAGCGGCTTTCATTGATGCCCATATAAAAAGGAAAATAGGTATGTGCGATCTCATGCTCCGCAACAAATTTTGCGAAAACCGTATCCCTGGCCGAGTTATCATTAACCATCATTGGATATTCCATATCGGCAAAACCTTTGAACACGGTTGTTTTTTCATAGGGATACGCAACACCGGGCCAGCTATGAGAAAACCAGTCGAGAGAATGCCTTGCAAATTGCGCCATATAATGGAAGTCGGCTGATTCATCATTATAAGCAGCCTGTGCACTGGCCCTTCGCTTGGTACCATCATCCACCACCACGCTGCAGCCATCCCACAGGTAATGATCGCTGATGCCAAATGCCATGTCAGGAATATTGTTGGCAGTGAACCGCCAGCTATTCGTTTCGTTTTGCGAAGTAATGTGGTTGGTTGCGAGGTCCTGCATTGTAACAATATGCACGGTTGTGTCTGACAGCAGGGATTGTTTGAACCGGTCAAGGTAAGGTTGCTGTAAAACTTTTTCCGGGCTTTGCAAGGTACCCGTTCCCCAAACCATAAAATTTTTCGGCACATCGATGGTCACATCGTAATCGTTGAAATCGCTGTAAAACTCGTGACTGTCCATGAAGCTGATCCGGTCCCAGCCATTATAATCATCATACACAGCCACCCGCGGGTAAAAATAGGCCAGGAAAAAGCTGGTGGAATCAATCGCTCCCTCCCGGCTGCTTTGTTTTGAAAGCTGGAAATGCCAGTTGAAGGAGAGGTCGATGGAACTATGTGGTGCCAATGGCTCTTTGAGCCTTAACTGTTGTACGGTGGGAAATGTTTCCTGTTCACGCCAGTTTAATTTTTCGCCACCTGCAGTTACTTCATCGATGGTTATTCCATTCGTGAGGTAATCGGCAGAGGCGCCGTAGTTCCGGGGCGCTCCCGGCCGGTGAACGTTTAAAAAAAGTTTAATGGTTAACGCCTTCAGGCTATCGTTGCTGTTATTAAAATACCTGATCGTTTCGGTGCCTTTTACATTTCGGTCGGGCGGAGCCAGGCTGATCCGGATCGTATAGCTGGCCCGGTTTTGCCAGTAAGCAGGGCCGGGCTTCCCATCCATCGACCTGGTTTGTTGGCTGTAAGCATCCTGTATGTCTCTCGGCATAAAAAGATCCTGCGAAAAAACAACCGAGCATAGCAGCACCGGTATCACTGTAAAGAGTAAGCGCATATTTTTTTGTTTGAAAAATAGCCATTAATCACCCTTGACTTAATGAAAGTTGATAATTGGCAAAAATGCCCGGCGCACTTACAGTTTTCTTTGATAGATGGGTATTACAAAACACGATGGTTTGTTATCTTCAATACATGGAAAAAATAAATGTCGCTGAAAAATTCAATGTAATTACCAGCCACTGGCAACCCGGGATTGCCGGGGAGCTGAACGGGCAACAGGTGAAGCTGGTAAAGTTTGCCGGTGAATTTGTATGGCACCGGCATGAGCAGGAAGATGAAATGTTTTACGTGGTTAAAGGCAGTTTCGATATGCATTTAAGAGACCGTGTGATCACCCTCCACCAGGGAGAATTTTTAATTGTACCCCGTGGTGTTGAGCACAAGCCGGTTGCGGCTGAAGAAGTACAGGTAATGTTGTTTGAGCCTGCCGGTACCCTGAATACCGGTGATACAGAGAACAGCTTTACGCACAAAAACCTGCAGCAGCTTTAGCCTTTCCCGGGCAAAAAAAAGCACCCGCAAGCGGATGCCGTAAAAATATTTTTATCGGTCGTTATTCAGCTTCAGCCACCACTTCCTTTACTTCGGGAATCATGCGCTTCATCATTCCTTCTATGCCCGACTTGAGTGTGATCATCGAAGAGGGACAGCCACTGCAGCTTCCCTGCAGCATCAGGTTCACTTTGCCATTTTCATAACTTTTAAATTGTATCGCACCGCCATCCATTTCAACGGCTGGCTTTACGTAATTCTCCAGCAATTCCTTAATGCGTTTCACCACATCATCATCATCTTCACTAATGGCATTGCTGCCTTCGCTTTTTGAGATCACGATCGCTTCTTCATTGATCACCACTTTACCTTCTTCGAGGTATTCTTTTAAGAATTGTTTGATGGTGGGGATCACATCCTGCCAATCATCTGTTTCGTTGGTTTTGGTGAGGGTAATAAAATTACTTGCTATAAAAACCGACTTGATGAAGGGAAAGGTGAAAAGTTCCTGCGCCAGGGGCGAAGCGGTGGCACTGGCCTCATCAGGGAAATCAATGCTTTTGCCCGGGTACAATAGCTTATTCGCCACAAACTTCATGGTTTCCGGGTTAGGGGTCATTTCAGTGTATATGCTGATGATGGTACTTCCTGTTTTTATCATGATCTGTTATTTAGAGATTACTGCAAAAATAACAACTGCAGCGTTATTTTGGTTGAATCCTTTGCCTGCCGGGCTCCGGGGCGGTTAATAATTTCCAATCTCGAAAAGCCGGAAAAAGGTATTGATGTAATTTCTACCTTTATAGTGTGTTGTGACCCTGCTGCATTCTATTGGCAAACTTTTACATTTTTTTTCCAATTCCGATGCAACGACGGTTGCACAAAAAGCTTCTACAAAGTTCAAACTGAAAAATAAATGCGTACCAAAAGCCTGGCAACCGTGTTGCTGCTGTTTATTACAATAGGAAGTGCCCTGGCACAAAGGGTAAAACGGAAAGGCGTTACCCCAATGGATGTAACCAAAAACCGGCAGGCGGATGCTGCACAGAAAAACGGGTTTAGTACCGAACAACTTTTAGGGAAATGGCAGGAAGTGAGCCGTACCGATCGCAGCGGCGCCGGGGTTCCATTTACCGATACCCTCTACCTCAACTTCATGAGCCCGCAAAGAGTAATGACCCGGCAGGGCATGGCTGCAAATATGACGGGCGACGCAGCAATTGATGGCCCCAACACCCTGCTTGCCGCCGCTGATGTGTACAGCATACTTTCCATTACTGATAGTATCCTTACACTCGACAACCAGGAAGACTTTATACACACCCTCAAAAAAACAGGCGGGTTCATTTTTGAGAACTATGGCAAAAATCCTGTAAAAACAGAATTGTTCACCGACCCGGTTCCAGTAACGCTCCCCGAAGTAATGGGTAGATGGATGGTGTATAAAAAAGACGCCAAACCGGGAGTGATCAACCCTCCCGTAAATATTATCCAATACCTGAAGATCACCGACAGCACGGGCGAAAATATGGCTGATGGAGAAGTTACCTTTTACCAGACAGACAAATCTTTTACCCTGCCCTGCAGCATTAAAGTAACCAGTGCCGGCCTCGATATTACAGCAGGAGGCTACAACTGGTTCCTCTTTGTGTACAAAGCAGATAAAAAAGAAATGGTATTTGGTGATGCTGCCGTACTGCTTTATTTTTCAAAATCCTATTAATGCTGAACACCCCGCAGCCATGTTTAACTAACCACCGCGGGTAAACAAAAAATAAAAAATGGAAACGATGCTAACGGGCTCCTCACGTGCCGGCACGGAAGAATATTTTAAATCGATCAACCGCTTTCAGTTGTTATCGATCGCCACCAAAGAAGGTATCTGGGAATATGATTTCACCACCCGTGAATCGTTTTATAATGAAGGAATGATCGACCTGCTGGGCTATAACGAAGAGGAGATGGCAGATAATGAAACCTGGTGGCGCAACAACCTGCATCCGCAGGATAAAAAAAGGGTGATCACAGAAGTGGATGAAGTGATGGCGGGCACCAAATCAGTGTGGTGGGGTAAATACCAGTTCCGTTGTAAGGATGGCAGTTATAAACTGATACTCGATCGACTGTTCGTGGTAAGAAACAGCGCCGGCAAAACACTGCGGCTCATTGGCACCATGCAGGACCTTACCGAGATAGATGCCCTGCAGCAGGACCTTGAAAAGATCCGTAAACAACATCACAAAACCATGATCCGGGCTATTTTCCAGGCCGAAGAAAATGAAAGAATAAACATCAGCGAAGAACTGAATGAAAACATTAACCAGGTGCTGGCCGCCATCAATATGCACCTTGCGCAGGCAAAAAATCATGTAACCTCAGCGGGACTGGTATGGCTGCAGGAAGCCCAGGGCCTGTTGCTTGATTCCATCTCCGGTATCAGCGATATTGCTAAACGCCTGTCGCCCATTGTGCTCAAGGATCTTGGGCTCGAAACGGCTCTTGGCGACCTGATGAAATCCCTGCAGGAAACCCGGATGATCAGCTATAATATTTATGTGGATGATCACATTAACGCCTATGCGAATTTTGATGTGCAAACCGTGATATACCGCATCGTACAGGAGCAGGCATTGAATATCCTAAAACATTCGGCGGCAAGAAATGTGCAGGTGAATATTCAATGGACCGGTAAAAAAATCAGGATACTGGTGGAAGATGACGGTATGGGTATCAACCTGAAGGGCATCCAGTACGGCAAGGGCTTCAGTAATATACAGGAAAAAACAGAAGCGATGGATGGCAGTTTTAACCTGGAAAGTGTGGAAGGCAAACCTGGCTTCAAACTGGAAGTGATCATGTAACAGGTGCCTGTATCAAAATACTTTTCCTGTAACCGCCCGGCGGGCTGCAGTGTTAACGGCCTGCATCAAATGGGTTTCGCTTAATAACTTCCTTATTCAACTATCCGCAGCTTAGCATAGTTCAGCATGATCTTTTTTTCGCCGTTCAATTCAAACTTTACGGTGGCAATGGGATTATGGGCGGCGCCCTCCATTTTAATCACTTCTCCAAAACCAAATTTCTGGTGTTCCACTTTTTGACCCGCCTGTAAACCGGAGGTATCACTTGGAATAAAATCAGCCGTGGGTGTGTGCTCTTTTGTCTGCGGCCGGGCGGGTACCAGGTATGAAGGTTTGCTTTTTTCTTCTTTTCGTGCCGGGAAAAAAGGCGCCCCGTTTCCAAAGCCGTTCATTCGTTCAAACGCAGTGCGGCTGTCGCCGCTGCCCTGGTTGCGGATGCCGCCACCGGCATAACTCTTATCCAGGAAATCAACCGGCATTTCATCAATAAAACGGCTGGGGTCGTTTTGTTGCAACTGGCCAAAACGATACCGGGCATTGGCATAGGTAAGCCAGAGTTTTTTCTTGGCCCGGGTGATGGCTACATAAAATAACCGGCGTTCTTCCTCCAGTTCTTCCCTGGTATTGATACTCATACCGCTCGGGAAAAGTGTTTCTTCCAGTCCGCCCACAAATACACAGGAAAACTCCAGTCCTTTAGCAGCATGGATGGTCATCAGTTTTACTGTATCTGCATCCTCCTTGCTGTTATCGGCATCGGTATACAAAGATATCTGTTGTAAAAAAGCGCCCAGCCCCTTATCACCCACTTCTCCATCTTCCTCATTCATGGGCGTTTCAGTAAACTCTTTGATGGAGTTCAACAATTCCTGCACGTTTTCGTAACGGGCCACCCCTTCAGTGGTTTTATCATTGAACAGTTCTTTTACAATTTGTGTGCTCTTCCCTACGATCACGGCCAGGTCGTATGCATTTTTTTTCTGCAATTCACTTTGAAACATTTTGATCATGGTAACAAAGTTGCCGATGGCTTCGAGGGTGCCGCTTTTGAACCCAAACAGCGCTGCACTTTCGAGCACCTGCCACATGGTTAAATTGTTTTCGTTGGCTGCCAGCACTGCTTTGTCTTGCGAGGTTTTACCAATTCCCCGTACCGGGAAGTTGATGATGCGTTTCAGCGCTTCCTCATCGTTGGGGTTTACCACCACCCGCAGGTAAGCGATATAATCCTTGATCTCCTTGCGTTGGTAAAACGATACTCCGCCGTAAATACGGTATGGAATGTTCATGCGGCGCAGGCTTTCTTCATAACTGCGGCTTTGTGCATTGGTACGGTACAAGATGGCAAATTCATTGTTATGAAAATGATTGCGCAGCTTTTGTTCCTGGATGGTGTCGGCCACAAATTTTCCTTCTTCGTTGTCGGTGGCAGTACGTACCAGCCTGATCTTATCACCATCACCCTTATCTGTCCAAAGGGTTTTAGGCAATTGATTTTTATTGTGAGCGATCACCTCGTTGGCAACGTTCAGGATGGTTTTGGTGCTCCGGTAATTCTGTTCCAGCTTCACTACTTTCACATCATCGTAGTCTTTCTCAAATTGAAGAATATTCTGAATGGTGGCGCCCCGGAAGCTGTAGATACTTTGGGCATCGTCGCCCACCACGCAGATATTTTCATGCATGGCGCCCAGCAGCTTGATGATCTCGTACTGCGATGTGTTGGTATCCTGGTACTCATCAATCATAATGTATTTGAACTTGTGCTGGTACTTGCTCAATGAGTCTGGAAAATTTTTCAGCAGCTCGTACATTTTTACCAGCAGGTCGTCAAAATCCATGGCGCCATTTTTAAAGCAGCGGTAATTATAGGCTTTATAGATCTGCCCGATCATAGGCCGGTTGCTGCGGGCATCTTCCTGCTGCAATGCCCAATCGTTGATGTATTCATCAGGACTAACCAGGCTGTTTTTTGCCGACGATATCCTGTTATATACCACGTTGGGTTTATAAACCTTATCATCCAGCTCCATTTCATTGATCACCGTTTTCAATACACTCTTCGCATCATCGGTATCATAAATTGTAAAGCTGGAAGGATAGCCGAGTTTAGTGGCTTCACTTCTTAATATCCTTGCAAACACACTGTGAAAAGTGCCGATGTACAAATTTCTTGCTTCGTTATTTCCAAGCGTATGTTCTACCCGCTCTTTCATTTCACGGGCCGCTTTATTGGTAAAAGTGAGCGCCAGTATATTAAATGCATCGATGTGATGATGGCCCATGAGGTGAGCGATGCGTGTGGTTAGTACTTTTGTTTTTCCACTGCCCGCACCTGCAATGATCATTAACGGACCATCTTTATGAGTGACCGCTTCCCGCTGTGGTTCGTTCAGTTCCTGTAAATAATTGAGCATGGTATCTTTTATTCTGCTGATCTTTTCAAAGAGGGCGAAGGTACGAAAGGCGGGGCGGAGCTGGAGGTGCTGCATAAAAATTTATGGGGCAATTGCCAGTTCATACGCTCCACACGCGGTTACCGCTGCCAGCAAAAAGAACTTTGAAAAAAGGCAGCAGGCAGCAAATTTTTTATTGTGTATTCGGGTATATTTCTTTTGGCTTTATGTTTACAAATCTGCCATTCAGGTATTTATCAGTGGTCCCTGTAGTTCGTAGAATTGCAACTACACCCGATTGGTTTAATTACCTATGAAACCGGTTATTTTATTTGCAAATCTTTAGGTTGTTATTGAATCCATACCAATCAACAAAAACAATACCCTTATGAAATACCAGACTGAAATGCCCGACGAGAAACTGATACAGTTTTACCTGAGCAATAACCCGGCTGCACTGGCCACATTAACGGACCTGTATAAAGACAGGATCTACAATGCGATCTATTTAATGGTGCAGGATAAATTTGCTGCTGAAGAAATTTTCCGGGACGTTTTTATCCGTATCATCAACAACCTCATGGCCGGAAAAAATGCCGAGGATGGTAATTTTTTAAACTGGGCTATTGGCATCGCACACCAGCTTTGCATGGAACACAGCCGTAAAAACAAACAATCGATGCTGGTGGAAATTGATGCGGACAATACAGCCGTATTCAGTGCGGCCGCCCAGCACCCGATGCCCGCTACCGGCGCCATGTATTATGAAAATCATGCCCGTATCAGGAGTATGATCGACCTGCTGCCCGAACAGCAGCGGGAAGTGATTGTGCTCAATCACTATGCCGGCCTCAGCTTCAGGCATATTGCCTGCCGGATGAAATGCAGTGTAACCAATGCCCTGGATATGATGAAAACAGGGTTGAACAACCTGCGTAAGCTGATGACGGAACAGGAGGTATTGCTCGGCTAAGCGTTACCATTGGTGTAAAAATAAATACCGCAGTGCCTGCCGAAACTATCTTTATTGCTGTAAACAAAAGGTGTGCAGCACATCGAGTTTTTCCATATCGATCACTTTGAAAAGAATTACCACCGCGTAAAGCCCGATGCTGCGCTCGAAGGCTTCATCGATTTTTTTTGGGAAACAGATTTCGACGGGCTGCTGCAGCAGCACCCAAAAGGATTTTCTGATGCGTTGTTCCCGAATATCGGCTATACCTACCTGATCAATTTGGGCACCCCGTTTATCATGCAGGTTCACGATAAAAAGTTCACGATGAAAACTGACGGGTTTTTGCCGAGGAACAGTTCCATTGAATGCTTTCACCGGCCCGGTAATAAATTATTCGGAATCAAATTCAAAATATCCCCTGTCATCTTTATCACCAGGGTGAATTTTGCGGAATACAGGGAATACATATATCCCCTGAGTTACCTGATGGAGCCAAAAATGATCGACGCGGTAAAAAAGGCAGGCAGTTTTAATGAGCGGGTAAGAATCCTGAACAACTACTTTCATTCCATCATCCATGCGTATGCAGGTTCGTGGAGCGCCATCCGGATAGTATCATCTATTTTACAACATTGTGATAGGCAAAATGATTTTGTAACCTCTGTAGAGGTTTTTGCAGGCCGGTACCAGTTATCTCCCCGCACCCTGCACCGCTACTTTGAAGCTGCCACCAGCCTGAGTTGTAAAAAAGCCCTGCAGATATTAAGGATCAGGAAAGCTGTGCAGCAACTGGCAACCGCACCCGCCAATTTTAACTACGAGCAATTCGGGTATTACGACCACAGCCATTTTTACAAACACCTGAAGCAGTTTTTACAAAAAGATACCATCGATCACCTGCAGCCTCATTTGCAGTTATTGAAAGCCCTTCATAAAAAATAAGTTCGCCTGTTGCCTGGCAATTTTTTTAGTGCAGGAAACTAAGAATGCATTGGTCAATTCGGCTTTGCAACGGGTTTGTCCGGTTGGTGCAGGCTTCACAAAATTTTATGCTTTCCTGAATTACTGGAGGCGTGGCGTTTGGGCAAAGCCTGCCAGCCTGCATATTTAACAGCCTCTAAACATTAAACCGCTGTTTCATTGAATTTGAAAGCACCAGATTTGCTTATTTCAATTATCTTGCAACACTAAAATTTTTTGTATGGACTATAATAAACTGGTTTCTATAACAGGATTGAGTGGCTTGTTTGAGTTGGTGGCTTCCAAAGCGGATGGTGGCATTGTGCGTTCGCTGGAAGACAAAAGCACCAAATTTGTAAGCAGCCGCCAACACAGTTTTTCGCATATCGAAAGTGTGGAAGTGTATACTACGGCCGACAATGTAAACCTGGTATCTGTTTTCAATGCCATGAAAGAAAGCAGTGAAAAATTACCAGACGCCGGTGATGCAAAAGCTACGAAAGCATATTTCCAGAAAGTATTTCCTTCGATGGATTTTGAAAGGGTGTATGGCAGCGACATGAAAAAAATGGTAAAATGGTTCGGCCAGCTTACTGCGAATAATGTAGACATCAAGCTTTCTGAAGGCGGCGAAAACGAATCGGCGGCCCCGGCAGAAACCACAGCACCCAAAGCGAAAGCGGCGGAACCAAAACAGGTGGCGGCCAAATCGGCCCCGGTTAAAAAAATCAATACCCCGCGGAAAATGGCTTAATTGTCTTTTCCCGCACCATCTCCAGCTAACTATTTTTCATCTGCCCGGTACAACCAGCGCCACACGGTGCCGGGTTGTACGTTGATGGCATCAATTCACCTGCAATGGCTTATACTGCGAACATACGGAAATTACCTCGCCATTTTATGCCGGCGGATTTTGTAGTGACCGACTGGCAACAGCTTGAACCCTTTTTCAGGCAACTCCTCGAAAAAGAGATCAACAGCAAAGAGGAACTGGAAACATGGTTGCAACACCTAAGCGAGCTGGAGGCGGTGGTGAGCGAGGATGCATGCTGGCGGCAGATAAAAATGACCTGCGATACCACCGATCCTTCGCTGGAGCAGGCCTACAATTATTTTTGCACCGATATACAGCCGCATATTCAGCCTTATGCTGATGCGCTCAACCGGAAGCTGGTGGGTCATCCACTGGCAGGTGAACTCAACCAACAGCAGTATTTTACCTACCTGCGCAGCATTCAAAAAAGCATTGACCTTTTCAGGGACGAAAATATCCCATTGCAGGCAGAGCTGGCAGTAATGCAACAACAGTTCGGGGTGATCAACGGCCGCATGACCGTTACAATTAACGGTAACGAATATACGCTGCAACAGGCTGCAAAGTTTTTAGAGAATCCCGACAGGAACCTGAGGGAAGAAGCCTACCGCAAAATACAGGAACGGCGCCTGCAGGATAAAGCAGTGCTGAACCAGCTTTTTAATGAGCTGATGGCAAAGCGCAACCAGGTGGCAGTCAATGCAGGCTATTCCAATTATACCGATTTCCGCTTCCGGGAACTGGGACGTTTCGATTATGGCAAACAGGATTGTTATGCTTTTCACGAGGCCGTGAAACTACATGTGGTGCCATTAGTAAGAAACATCTATGAAAAGAAACGGGCAACCCTCGGACTTTCAACGTTACGGCCGTGGGATATTGATGCCGAACAGGAAGGATTGGCACCATTGCATCCATTTAAAACCGGCAATGAGCTGATTGAAAAAACAATTGCCTGTTTTACGAAACTGCGGCCATTTTTCGGTGATTGCCTCCGTAAAATGAATGACCTTCAACACCTGGACCTTGAAAGCCGTAAAGGAAAAGCGCCGGGTGGGTATAATTGTCCGTTGGCAGAAAGTGGTGCACCGTTCATATTTATGAATGCGGCAGGACAAATGCACGATGTTACCACCATGGTGCATGAAGGAGGACATGCCATACACTCTTTTTTAGCTCATCCATTATCCCTTACAGGCTTTAAAGAATACCCCATGGAAATTGCGGAAGTGGCAAGTATGGCCATGGAACTTTTCAGCATGGATCATTGGGATGTTTTTTTCAATGATGCCGCTGAATTAAAAAGAGCAAAGGTGCACCAGCTTGAAAGGGTGATCACCTTGTTTCCATGGATCGCCATCATCGATAAATTCCAGCACTGGATCTACGATAATCCCGGGCACAGTGATGAACAGCGTACCGAAAAGTGGATGGAGATACTGGCTGAATATAGTGACGGCGTGGTGGATTATGACGGATTGGAATTGTACCGCAGCAATGCCTGGCTGCGCCAGTTGCACATATTCGAAGTGCCGTTTTATTATATTGAATATGGAATTGCCCAATTGGGAGCCATTGGTATGTGGATGCAATACAAACAGCAGCCTGAAAAAGCACTCGACCGCTACTGTGATGCGTTGGCGCTGGGCGGCACCGCCACACTTCCGCAATTATATGAAACAGCAGGATTACAATTTGATTTCTCACCGGCCACCATCAAGGAACTGATGGATTTTGTAAAAACCGAACTGGATAAACTTTCCTGATCATTTACAATCATTGCAAATACCGGTAACCACCATCTCCGCATGGCTGGGAGTAAAGCCCACGGGAAGTTTTACTTCCGGTACCGTTACTTCATCAAGGCAAATGGTTTTGTTGCATACATCGCAGATGAAATGCACATGGTTATCGTGATGATGCCCTGCCTCGCAATTATCCTTACACAAGGCGTATAAAATAGAATTATCGGTGGTGGGTATCAGGTGAATGATGCCCTTTTCTACAAAAGTGTTGAGTGTACGGTACACGGTTACCCGGTCAAAAATTTCCCCGGTTTTTTTTTCAATATCCGCATGGGCGAGCGCTCCTTCATTGTGTATGAAAAGCTCCAGTATTTTCTTCCTGCCTTCTGTAACACTCAATTGGTTCTTTTTTAAGAGGTCGAGTATCTGGTTGCCAGGTTGTATATTTTTACTATCCTCCACGGACATTTGAATTTAATTGGTTACTTAAAGCGCTTTCAGGCTCCGGTTTTGAACTTTTTCTTTCAGCAAACCTCTAATGTCTTTCATCAGCTTCTGTACCTCCTCTTCCTTTAAACCATCATAAATACCCCTTACCCTTGTTTGCTTATCAACCAGTGCAAACAGCTGGGTATGGATAAACTGGTCGTTGATATTGGCGAGGGTATCAGATTTATTGTTATCGATGATATAGCTGTGCCTTGCCATATTGTACAATTTCGCTTTGCCCCCGGTAACAAAAAACCAATTGTGGTTAGGTGGTACCGGTACGCCCAGGTCGGCTGTTGGATCGAGCTTGTAGGAGCCATCATCATTTTTTTCCAGTTTGCCGGTGAGCATCCGCCGTTCGTATCCTTTAAGCAGGGGAACAGAATCCACTTCGGGCATGCAGGTGTGTGAAATGATCATAAAATCTGGCTCATCTTTGTAGGCTTCCCATACACGCCGCATATTGGTATTCATTTTGGGACAAATACCCCTGCAGGTGGTAAAGAAGTATTCAGTAACATATACTTTCCCTTCCACATCTTTGTCAGAAAGGGTTTTGCCATTTTGATCAGTAAAAGAAAAAGTATCAACTGCGTTGTTGATCACTGGCAGGTTTGATTGCGAAATGTCTGTTTGAGAAAATACAAAAGCGAAGTACAACACAAACAACAACACAAAAAAACCAAGATACAGCCACCATTTATTTTTCATGCTTCATTTTTTTTTGCAAAACTACATTCTATTACTCCGTTATCGGGGTTCAAATTGGTAAATCTGGATTTTTAAACTTGCAACACTATTGCAAAAATACTATATTTGCAGTTTATACATGGAAGCGAAATTTAATTGGGATGTAATCGGGATAGCAACTTCTGTGGCCTGTGCCATTCATTGTGCCTTACTGCCGTTGCTGATGACGAGCCTGCCTTTTTTTGGGATCAACATTATTCATAACCTGGCATTTGAATGGGGAATGATCATCCTGGCTTTTTTGGTAGGTAGTTATTCGCTTTTTCATGGCTTCATCAAACATCACCGTTCGTTGCTGCCGGTGTTGATTTTTTCTGCCGGTTTTTTATTGCTGGTGCTGAAACAGTTTTTTCATCAACTGGAGCTGTGGTTGCTGGCGCCTGCGGTACTGCTGATTATCAGCGCCCATTATTACAATTATCGTTTGTGTCACCGCAGTAAATGTAGTTCATCCCACCACAAACATTAAAAGCTTTTGGTAGGTCAACCGTTATTTTTCCCCTACTTCTTTAAAACCCTTCCACTTTTTACGAAGATACCTGGTAAGCCAGTAGAATGTGCCTGCAAAAAAAAGATAGAAAATAATATTCCAGATGGTGATGCCGGTTTCAAAAAACGCGAGGTTAAAATAAATGCCCGCCGTCATATTGATCAGCATCCACAAAAGCACTACTGACAAGGATTGCAGCACCATTATCAAAAAAGCTTTTACTTCAGGTTCCATGATTGCATTTGAAAATTGAAGGTCGTATTTTTGCGCCGGAAATAAAAAGCACCTGTTATTTTACCAGCAATTGCCGCAACCCTGCCGAATCCCCATTAAATACATTGAAATCAACAAAGGCTTTGATGCCATTCACGTGGCCTGCCTCATTGTGTTGCCAGAAACTCCAGCTTCGTTTTACGCGGGGCTTATTTTTTGCCAGGTAATGTGCCACCCACAAGGGGTATTCATCAAATCGACCCGCCAGGTTTTTAGTATAAAAATCAGCCCCGGTATAAATGATGGGCTTAACCTTATACCGCTGCTCAATCAATATGAGCCAATCGGCTACTTTTTGCTGCAGGTCGGCCTTGCCGAGGTTACCCATTTGTTCCACATCCAGCACCGGCGGCATATCACCGGGCAGTAATTTTACTTCGGTGATAAAGTTCTGTGCCTGGGAACGGGAACTGCGGTATGGATTAAAATAATGGTATGCTCCCCTGGTAATGCCCATTTCACGGGCAGCCCGCCAGTTCTTTTTAAACCGGCCATCCACATCATCACTGCCCTCCGTGGCTTTTACAAACACAAAACCGATACTGATTTTTTTTACCTGCATGTTCCGTACTTCCTCCCAGTCAATTTTATCCTGGTAGCGACTTACATCAATGCCATGAATGCTGTAGTTAACCGGGATATCGATACCAAAATCGGGGTAATGAACAAACCGGGGTTTGCTCATATAATAAAAAAAGCCGGCGGTGGCCGTCAGCATCACCATGATAAACAGCAGTATTTTTGCCCCTTTCTTTTTTTTCTTTCTCGCCATAGCAGTCCGCAAATGTAAAAATCTGGAAACGTGTGTAAAACTCCTTAAAATTCTGCGTGCAAGCTGTATTTCCATAATATTAACTTTTTATAGGCTGTAGGATGGGTTCTTTAGGCAATTTTTTTAGTGGTGGGCCGTTATTTTCGCATTCCCGGAGAAAAAACGTTTTACACTATATGTCGTTTTCTAATCGAGACTTTACTATTGCACTGGCAAAAATTTTTTTTATAGCAGTTACCTGTTACGTAACCCCGGCTTATGCGCAGCAAACCGGGCAACAGTTTCGGGTATACGCAGATTCTGTACTAGCTGAGAAACCCTCTGAAGAAACTGCCGAAGTACTGACCACTGCATACAATATTGAATTCCCTGAAATATTAAAAGGCAACGAAGAGCAGTCTGCTGAATACGTTGAAAATTTCAGTGAAAGAAGAAGGGATTACCTGATACGGATGTACGCAAAAGGCAGAAAACTGCTACCCAAAGCAGCAAAAATTTTAAAGAAATACGATTTGCCGGAGGAGTTAAAAGTGCTGATGATACTGGAATCTGCTTATAATGCCAATGCGGTATCGAAGGCCGGCGCCGTGGGCTACTGGCAGTTCATGGATATTGTGGCAAAAGAATACGGGCTCAAATATGTACCCCGCCAACAGGAGGAAGTTGCGGTCATTCCCACCAAATCCGGCAAGTCCAAACGGGTCAAAATGGTGATGACAAAAGCCCAAAAAAAGCAGCAGCCCACCGGGATAGATGAGCGAAAAAATTTCGAAAAAGCTACGATCGCGGCTGCCCGCTACCTGAGAGACCGCAAGGTAAACCTGGACGGCAACTGGTTGCTGGTGGTGGCGAGTTACAATTGCGGTGTGGGCAATGTGTGGAAAGCCATGGAAAAAACCAAGTTGAATAACCCAGGTTTTTGGGACATTAAAAAATACCTGCCTGCAGAAACCCAGGCTTATGTAATGAATTTTATTGCACTCAATGTGGTGTACCACAATTACAATAAGTTCCTGAACAATGAACTTGATTTTACGCCGGTTACGATAGTACAATGCAGCAGCCCCGTTATGCCTGTTACAAATACTGCCGCTGTATCCTGCAGGGAAGCTACCTTCCGGTAAACGATCCATCTTTTCGAAAAACGATATTACTCTTCCCGTTCCTGTTATGTAAGTGGCATCCGCCTACCTTTGCACAATGCCTCAAATAAACTGGAACGACGGTTTGAACCTGATGGGAAAACTCACTGTTACCCGGGTATGGAATGCGGTGAAAGTACTAGGCAGTTTTTATGCATCCCGCCTCCTGAACAAACCTGTGCAATGGGGTTACCCGGTGTCTGTTTCCTTTGAGCCCACTACCAGTTGTAATCTCCGTTGCCCTGAATGCCCCAGCGGTTTGCGGGCTTTTACCCGTCCTACCGGAATGCTGGAAAAAGATTTTTTCAGAAAAACAATCGATGAGATTCACAAAGAATTACTCTACCTGATCTTTTATTTCCAGGGCGAACCTTACCTGAATCCTGCCTTCCTGAAGATGGTGAAATATGCTTCAGCAAAAAAAATTTACACAGCCACCAGCACCAATGGACATTATCTTACCGATGAAAATGCCCGTCTTACTGTAGAGAGCGGTCTCGACAGGTTGATCATTTCCATTGACGGCACAACACAGGATGTGTACCAGCAATACCGGGTGGGTGGTAATATCAGTAAGGTAATAGAAGGCGCCCGCAATATTGTAAAATGGAAAAAGGAACTGAACAGTAAAACGCCTTTTGTGTTTTTCCAGTTCCTGGTGGTGAAACCCAACGAACACCAGGTGGAGGAGATCAAACGCCTGGCGAAAGAAGTGGGGGTGGATGAAGTGCGGTTTAAAACAGCGCAGGTATATGATTATGAAAATGATCCAAACCAATTGATCCCCACAATTGATAAATTCAGCCGTTACAAAAAAAATGCGGATGGCACTTATACTGCCAAAAACAAACTGGCTAACCGATGCTGGAAGATGCAACATGCCAACGTGATCACCTGGGACGGGCTGGTGGTGCCCTGTTGTTTCGACAAAGATGCCATGCACCAGCTGGGCAACCTTAAAAATGAAAGTTTTAAATCCATCTGGCACAACAACAATTACAGGCAATTCAGGCATGAGCTGATGAAAAGCCGCCGCAACATTGATATCTGCGCCAATTGCAGTGAAGGAGTGAGTGTCTGGAGCGAATAAACCCCTAACAACATTTCATTGTATCTTACGGCAGGCATTTTAATCCAGATGCTGCATCTTTGCCGGGCCGGTAACGACAAACCATATTGCCGGCCGCTATCTATGTCCGCATTATTCAACGACCGGTTGCGGCAGGTGATCCTGTTGCTGATCGTGGCCTTTTTAGCCCTGGTGCTCCTGCAGCAACTCTACGGATTTATGCCGGGATTTTTAGGCGCCATTACCCTCTATATCATTTTCAGGAGCAGTTATTTCCGGCTCACCATCATCCGGAAGTGGAACAAAACGATGGTGGCCATCCTGTTTATCGTTGCCAGCCTGTTGCTGATTGCGATTCCGGTGTATTTCTCCATCCGCTTACTAAGCGTGAAACTGGGCGCCATACTCAGTAACCCCGGAGAGCTGATGGCCAAAGCATCTGTAATCGGTAACCGGATGCAGGAATTAACAGGTTTAAAACTCCTCACGGATGAGAATATACGCACCCTGCAAAACGAGGCGGGCAATTTTATACCCGGCATCATCAATAGTTCCGCAAGCATTCTCAGCAATTTTGCCGTGATGTTTTTCCTCCTGTATTTTTTACTCAAAAACGGTCGCAGTGTGGAAGAAGTGCTGGGCAGATCGATCCCCCTCAAAGAAGAAAATGTTGAACTGCTGAGCAATGAAACAAAAAATATGATCCGTGCCAATGCCATCGGTATTCCCGTACTGGCCATCATACAAGGGCTGGTGGCCACGGCAGGCTATGCCATTTTTGGAGTGGATGATTTTGCGCTATGGGGATTTATGACGGGCATCTGTTCCATGATCCCCATCGTTGGCACCGCCATCATCTGGGTACCGCTTACCGCTTATTTTTTTGCCACCGGCGCCAATCCGGCTGGGTTCGGTCTGCTCATTTATTCACTGGTACTCATCGTAAATATTGATTATGTGGCGAGGTTAACGATCCTGAAAAAACTTATGGATGTGCATCCGCTGATCACCATTTTCGGCGTTATTGTTGGCATCGGGCTGTTTGGCTTCTGGGGAGTTATCTTTGGGCCACTGCTCATCAGTTATTTCATAATTTTGGTGAAGATTTATGTGAACGAGTTTGGGAAACCAGTAAAAGAATTATAAAATGGGTATTGAAAACGATATCAATCAACGCAATTTTAAAAGTGAGTATCAAAAAGCGATCGTTAACCTGATCTATACCTATAACTGGACCACCGAACAACTGAAGCAGATATTTGACCAGGAAGACCTCACCATGCAACAGTTTAACATTTTGCGCATCCTGAGGGGGAGTGATAAACCATTGTCAACCCTGCAGATCAGGGAGCGGATGCTTGATAAAATGAGTGATACCAGCCGGATCGTTGACCGGCTTGTTTTAAAGGGTCTTGTTAAAAAAACCACCTGTAAGGCCGATAAAAGGCTGGTGGATGTGGTGATTGCAGACAAAGGCAAAAAATTGCTGCTGAAGCTCGATGCCTATGAACCGCAGATCGCAGCCATCCTCGGTTCGCTGGATGAATCTGAAGCTGCCACTCTTAATCATTTACTGGATAAAATCCGCCAGACTTCCTAACCTTAGCATCCATGAAAATTTTCCGCATCCTATATTATTTACCAGGGCTCTTATTGTGCCTGCTGTTTTCGAAAACCTCACCAGCCCAGGTAAAGCCTGAATTCAGGGGCGTGTGGGTGGCAACGGTAGACAATATCGACTGGCCCTCCAAAGGCAATTTCAACAGCGACTCCCAAAAAGCTGAGTTCACCCGGTTGCTCGATATGCACCAGCGAAACGGCATGAATGCCATGATCGTTCAGATAAGGCCCTGCACCGATGCCTTTTATCCGTCTCAATATGAACCCTGGAGTAAATGGCTTACCGGTGAACAGGGGCTGCCGCCAACTCCCTACTACGATCCGTTGGAGTTTATGATAACAGAAACGCATAAACGCAATATGGTGTTTCATGCCTGGATAAATCCCTACCGTGCCGAATTCAACCTTACGGCAGATGAACTCTCGGCCACGCATATTGTGCGGTTGCATCCTGAATGGTTCCTCACCTACGGCGATAAAAGATATTTTGATCCGGGTAACAAAGAGGCGCAGGATTACGTGGTTGCCGTGGTGGAGGATGTGGTGAGCAGGTACCAGGTGGATGCCATTCATTTTGATGATTATTTTTATCCCTATCCTTTGCCCGGTAAAAAATTTCCGGATGATGGCTCTTACATCCTGTTCGGTGCGGGGCTAACGAGGGAAGACTGGAGGCGGAGCAATACGGATTCGATCATTGCAAAACTGCACCGGGCCATCAAAAAAGCGAATCCTGCCTGCCAGTTCGGCATCAGTCCTTTCGGTGTGTGGCGCAATGCCGACAGGGACCCCGTGAATGGGAGCAAAACCAATGGTTCTTTATCAAACTACGATAACTTATACGCCGATATTTTAAACTGGCTGAAAAATGACTGGATTGATTATGTGGCCCCGCAACTGTATTGGGAGTTCAGCCATCACCAGGCGCCCTTCTACGAGTTGCTCCGGTGGTGGAGCCAGCACACTTATGGGCGGCATTGCTATATCGGCCTTGGTATTTACAAAGCCAACAGCAATGCAGCCTGGAGAGACCATAGCCAATTACCACGCCAGGTAGAAGCCATCCGCAACACGGCAAATGTGCAGGGTATGGCTTTTTTCAGCAGTAAGGTTTTCGAAAAAAATCCGAATGGCTGGAGTGATAGCCTGCGGCTCAACTATTTTAAAGAGCCTGCACCCATTCCAGCGCTGCAATAATTTAACGGGATAATGCGATGCGCTTTCCTTCAAGGCGGTCGCACTGCTCCACACTTCCCAGCCTGAAACGAAAAGGGATTTTTGTAACCCTTTCCAGCCTGATCTCCTGCCTGCAAAAAAATCCCAGTTGCTTCGCATAATAATCACCTGGCAATCCTGCCGGAAGGACGACATTATTTTTTTTGAGGTCAGTAAGCCGATAAAAAGAAGGTGTGTAATGAAGGCTGCTCGTGGCCGGGTACCGGCGGGAAATAACAGGGTTCAACTGGCCCAATGCAGCGCCGCTCACAAAAATCATGCAAAAAAATAAAATTTTAGGTTTTTTATTCGTCATTCCCCGTCGTTTCTATGTAAATTTACGCTTTAACAGACTAGCAGTAACGCTTTTTTCGTTAAAAAAATAACCTGTTAATACAGGTGTACAAAAAGGGATTCCGCCGGTGAGAGCGGGATCCGGATTCGCAACCTAATAAGATGAACGCCGGCGATAGCTGGTACCACTAATATGAGTTTAAGTCAGGGATTATACCAAAAGCAGCTACAGAAATTATCACCCCAGCAAATTCAGCTGATGAAATTGCTGCAGGTGCCTACTGCCCTGCTGGAAGAAAGGATCAAGGAAGAGCTGGAAGATAACCCGGCATTGGAAACAGGGGATGAAGAAGAGCAGGAGGAATTTGAAAACGACAGCTCTCCCGAACTGGAAGAAGGTAAAGAGGAGGATGGGGACCTGGATGGCAGTGCAGACGAATACGATAATATTGATATCAGCGATTACGTGCAGGATGGGGATGATGACATTGCTGATTATAAAATGAAGGATGACAATTATCCCGATCCCGACGAAGAAAAAACCATTCCCCACAAGGTGGAAACGGGTTTTAACGAACTGATGCTGGAACAGTTGGGACAGTTGAACCTGAGCGAACATGAATTAAAGGTAGCAGAACAGATTATCGGAAATCTTGATGATGATGGCTACCTCCGCCGGGAAATTTCCGCCATTGTTGACGACCTCGCCTTCAGGCAGAATATACAGACCACCGAAGAAGAAATTGAAAAACTGGTACTGCAGATACAGCGCTTCGATCCACCGGGTGTTTGTGCCCGGAACCTGCAGGAATGCCTGTTGCTGCAACTCGAAAGGCGGGTGGAAGAAGGTGAGCATGTGGAAATGGCCATCAAGGTACTTGAGAAATACTTTGATGAGTTTACCAAAAAACACTACGAAAAAATTCAGCGGGGACTTAATATCGACGATGAGCAATTGAGGGGCGTGATCAACCAGATCATTAAACTAAATCCCAAGCCCGGCGGCACCGTAGGTGAAAGTAATGCCGGGGAAGGGTATGTTATTCCCGACTTTTTCATTTTAAACAATGCCGGGAAACTTGAGCTCACCCTCAACAGCCGCAATGCCCCCGACCTCCGCATCAGTGAAGGATACCGCGAGATGCTGAAAGATTATGACAGGGGCAGTAAAAAAGACAAGCGCCAGAAGGAAGCGGTATTATTCATCAAACAAAAAATTGATTCCGCCAAATGGTTTATTGATGCCATCAAGCAGCGGCAACACACATTGCTCAGCACCATGGAAGCCATTATGAACTACCAGTATAACTTTTTCCTGACCGGCGATGATACGGAAATGCGGCCCATGATCCTGAAAGATATTGCCGAGATGACCAACCTGGATATCAGTACCGTTAGCCGTGTTGCCAACAGCAAGTTTGTGCAAACGGAATTTGGTACCTACCGGCTCAAATTCTTTTTCAGCGAAAGTTTGCAAACCGACAGCGGCGAAGAAGTAAGTACAAGGGAAGTGAAGAAGATACTGAATGACCTGATTGACGCAGAAGATAAAAAAAGCCCGTTGAGCGATGAGCGCCTTACGGAGCTTTTACAGGAAAAAGGTTATAATATTGCCCGCAGAACAGTGGCTAAATACCGGGAACAATTGTTTATCCCCGTGGCAAGGCTCAGGAAAGAATTATAAATTTTAGCATCGTGAATGAAGACTGGTCGGTGACGGATAATGGCAATATCGTAATTGCACAAAAGCAACCCGCTGTCCTGCGTTTTTTAGCACAACTGGTTTCCTATGTTTTTCACCCGTTGTTTATGCCCGTTTACGTATACTGGTTTTTAGCGTTTATACATCCCGGCTATTTTGCAGGCTTCGGTAAAAGCCAGAAGATATTCCTGCTGGCAAGGATCGTGCTCAACATGGTTTTCTTCCCGCTGATCACGGTATTATTGCTGAAGGGGCTTGGTTTTATCGATTCCATTTTTTTAAAAAATCAAAGAGACAGGATCATTCCTTATATCGCCAGCGGCATCTTTTTTTTCTGGGCTTACCTGGTGTTCCGCAACCAGCCTGAGATCCCCGTTATTCTCACCTCTTTCACCTTTGCCGTATTCCTTTCTTCTTCCGCCGCCCTTATCGCCAATATTTATTTCAAGATCAGCATGCATGCAATTGGTATTGGTGGCTTGCTGGGCCTATTCCTGGTGATCATGCAGCAGAATACCATGCTGATGACGGTGCCGCTCTCCATCGCTTTTTTGATCGGTGGACTGGTGTGTAGCAGCCGGTTGTTGCTGGGCGATCACCAGTCAAAGGAAGTGTATGCCGGCTTACTGCTGGGCATGATAATCCAAATGGCTGCAGCTGCTGTATATCTTTCCTGATTTTATTCAACTGATCGTAACAGTGGGCTTTTGCCTGGAGGCGGATAACGGTACATCCCCGGCAACTGTTGCCCTGCACGAAAAAACCCCGCAATTAAACGGGGCTCCTTCTTCATCTGTCGTGCCTAACAATTAAAATTTGCAATCAACTTTTTAACAATGCCGATTGGTGTAAGTAGGTTTTCAAAGGGGAGTAAATAAAGAGGCAACTGCCATCCTTAATTACATCAATTATATTTTTGCTAACTGCATTTGGAATTGCGGGGCAGCCATGGCTGCGGCCCAGGAAGCCATTCTGTTGAATGAACGATTCGCTTACGTAATCGGCGCCGTGTACCACGATGGCACGTTTATACGCATTATCATTAAACCCATGCTCACATCCATTCAGCCGGAGTGAGTAGCCGTGCTTACCACTGTAGGTGCCCGAGGTAACATAAAAACCAATACTACTGGCAAAAGAAGAAGCTGCATTTGAAAACTTTTCAGCCATTTCTTTGCCGGAGTTCTTTCCGTGTGCCACCAGGGTTTTAAACAAAATTTTTCCAGTGATCACATCCAGGATAAACAGTCTTTTTTCGTCGGATGGTTTTGAAAAATCGATGATGGTAAGTACGCCGTTGTTTTGCAACTGCCGGTGATCCTTTAAATAGGTGTAACCTTTCATTGCACAGGAGAAAAGGTCGATGGAGATCCCCTGCATTGAAAGCTGCCAGGCTGCATACTTGCTGTTGATTTCTGCGGTAAGGGAGTTGCGGCTGCTGTTAACGGACTCAACTGTAGCATTGTTGCTGCCGGGTGCTTTGTGCATACCTGCCGGTGAGTATAGGGCGGACGCAAAAATTGTTACAGCTGCCAACGGCAGTCGGATCAATGAAAGCATGAATCAAGTGGTTTTTCAGTAAGCAGCCGAAGCCGCCGGATATAAGTATTAGCGAAAATCGGGCGCCTTTATTGCAGTAATAACCCAAAAAATTTTATTGTGTTGCAGCCCGATATTTTTCTTACCTTAACGCCTGTTCCATTTACTTCGATTGCCTGCCAGCGAAACATTTTTAAACGAAGTAATACATGCACTTATCACCAAGAGAAACTGAAAAACTCCTCCTTTTTTTAGCCGGCGAACTGGCAGAAAAGCGCAAGGCGCGGGGCTTAAAACTCAATTATCCCGAATCGATCGCACTCATCAGCAGCCGCCTGCAGGAAGCTGCCAGGGATGGCAAAACAGTGGCAGAGCTGATGCAATATGGCACCACGATTTTATCAAGAGAAGAGGTGATGGAGGGGATTGCAGAAATGATCCATGAAGTGCAGATAGAAGCCACTTTTCCGGATGGTACCAAACTGGTAACCGTACACGATCCAATAAAATGACCCATTGCCTGCCAGCAGCAGCAAACCCAAATCTTCATCACTAAAATAAATCTTATGATTCCAGGTGAATATATATTGGCAAACGGTGATATTGAGCTCAACGCCGGCCGGCCAACCACTACCGTTACCGTGGTAAACACCGGTGACCGCCCGGTGCAGGTAGGTTCACATTTTCATTTTTACGAGGTGAACCGGCAAATGAAATTTGACCGTGAAAAAGCGCTGGGCATGCGGCTCAACATTGCCGCCGGTACCGCCATACGCTTTGAACCCGGGGAAGAAAAAACTGTGGAACTGGTGAGTTTTGGCGGTACAAAAACACTGGTAGGCTTTAATAACATGACCAACCGCCAGGTTGATTAATCCAATAACTGGTCAATCCCTTCACCAAAAAAAATTACATTATGAAGATCAGCCGCATCAAATATGCCAATATGTATGGCCCTACAACCGGCGACAAAGTAAGGCTGGGCGATACTGAACTGTTTATTGAAATTGAAAAAGATTTTACGGTATATGGAGATGAGGCCAAGTTCGGCGGGGGCAAAACGATCCGCGACGGAATGGCGCAATCGGCCAGGGCTACCCGTAATGAAAATGTGCTTGATTTGGTGATCACCAGTGTGATGATCATCGATCATTGGGGTATTGTAAAAGCTGATATCGGCATCAAAGATGGCCGGATCGTGGGCATTGGAAAAGCCGGCAACCCCGATACGATGGAAGGCATCACCCCCAACATGGTGATCGGCGCCAGTACCGAGGTGCATGGGGGTGCCGGGCTGATTGCAACAGCCGGTGGCATTGATACCCATATACATTTCATCTGCCCGCAACAGATCGACCATGCATTGTTCAGTGGCGTTACCACGATGATCGGTGGCGGTACAGGACCGGCAGATGGCACCAATGCCACAACCGTTACCCCCGGCGCCTGGAACCTGCAAAAAATGCTGGAAGCTGCCGATGCTTATCCCATGAACCTTGGCTTTTTTGGTAAAGGCAATTCCTCCTCACAGGCTGCTCTGGAAGAACAGGTGGAAGCGGGTGCGCTGGGTTTAAAGATTCATGAAGACTGGGGCAGTACCGCTGCGGTGATAGACGCATCTTTGAACATAGCAGACAAACTGGATGTGCAGGTGGCGATTCACACAGATACATTAAATGAAGGCGGCTTTTTGGAAGATACCATCGCCGCTATTAATGGGCGGGTGATCCATACTTTTCACACAGAAGGCGCTGGTGGCGGCCATGCTCCTGATATCATCAAGGCGGCCATGTACCCGAATGTACTTCCGTCTTCCACCAACCCCACCAGGCCTTATACCATCAATACCATCGACGAACACCTCGATATGCTGATGGTATGCCATCATCTTGATAAATCTGTTCCAGAAGACATTGCCTTTGCAGACAGCCGCATTCGCCCTGAAACCATTGCTGCTGAAGATATCCTGCACGATATGGGCGTTTTCAGTATGATGAGCAGCGACAGCCAGGCCATGGGCAGGGTGGGTGAAGTGATCACGCGTACCTGGCAAACTGCGCACAAGATGAAGGTGCAACGGGGAAGCCTGTCCGAAGATGAAGGAAAATCAAATGACAATTTCAGGGTTAAGAGATATGTAAGTAAGTACACCATCAACCCCGCCATTTCACATGGCATCAGTGATTATGTTGGATCGTTGGAACCTGGTAAGATGGCGGACATTGTGTTGTGGAAGCCTGCACTCTTTGGCGCCAAACCTGAAATGATGATCAAGGGAGGAATGATCATTGCAGCCCGGATGGGTGATCCCAATGCTTCTATTCCTACGCCACAACCCGTAATTTACCGGCATATGTTCGGCGCGGCGGGAAAAGCCCTGTTCAATACCTGCGCCACCTTTGTATCAAAAGTGTCGCTTGAAAAAAACATTGTACAACAATATGGTTTGCAGAAAATGGTTTTACCGGTTCGCAACTGCCGCAACATCGGCAAAAAAGACCTTGTGCATAACAATGCCACACCCAACATAGACGTGAACCCTGAAAACTATGAAGTGAAGGTGGATGGCGTGGCAATCAGTTGTGCACCGTTGAAAGAACTTCCGCTTGCGCAGCGTTACTTTTTATTTTAATGCGGCACCGTCAATATGATCATACAACATAAAAAAGGAAACCTGCAACAAACCGGCGGTAATAAAAAGATCGACCGGCTGGAACTGGATTGGTTTGAAACCAGGAAAAGGATCATGCGAAAAACAACGGCGTCCGGGAAAGAACTTGTGTTAAAGTTCCTGGATGAAAACCCGGAACTAACGGAAGGGGATATACTATTTGAAGATGAGGAAACCATTGTGGCAGTTACCATCAAACCATGCGACTGTATCGTGGTTCAACCTTCGGGCATGTTTGAGATGGCTTCGGTTTGCTATGAAATCGGCAATAAGCACCTGCCCTTGTTTTATGAGCAGGATTGTCTCCTGGTTCCGATGGATCAACCCTTGTTCAATCTGCTGCATGCGCAGGGCTACCGGGTTCAACAGGAGATGCGCCAACTGTTAAGCCCCCTAAAAACAAGCGTTGCGCCACATAGTTCCGGTACCGGTGACAGTTTATTTTCAAAAATATTGAAACTCACAAGTTCTCCTTCATGACGAGCGCCCTGTTACAGCTTTTACATTTGTGCGATCCCACATTGCCTATTGGCGGCTTTTCTCATTCCGCCGGGCTGGAGACCTATGTGCAGTTGGGCATTGTGAAAGACAAAGGCAGCGCAAACAGTTTTATCACTGAAATGCTGGCAAGAAATCTTCAATACACCGATGCAGCATTGCTGTCGCTTACCTGGGAGGCTGCATCCCTCGGGCAATGGCAAACTATATTGCAACTCGATGAAGAATGTACTGCCGTTAAGCTCCCACTCGAAATGCGGCAGGCGAGTAAAAAACTGGGAGTGCGTTTATTGAAAATATTTGACCGGCTGGTTGACAACCCTATGGTGGCAAACTTTAATCAATGCGTGCAGCAGCAACAAACGAGTGGGAATTATTGTGTTGCTTTTGCATTGCTCTCCCACGCAATGGGCATTGAAAAAAAAGATGCCTTATATGGTTTTTATTACAATGCAGCAGTGGGATTTGTAACCAATGCGGTGAAGCTGGTGCCACTGGGTCAACAAGATGGCCAGGAAATATTATGTAACCTGGCGCCGCTGATACAGGACCTGGTGACAAAGACCATGCAGGCTGATAAAGCTTTGATCGGCATTTGCTGCACCGGGTTTGATATTCGCAGCATGCAACATGAACAATTGTACTCAAGGTTATACATGTCGTAACGGGAATAAAATCTCTATTTTTGACGATACCGAACAATCGCCTTTAAAGCTTAGCACATGTTGTCTTTTTTTTCCGGTTATTATTATATCATCATCATCCTGCAGATCATCTGTGTGATCCATGCAATAAAAAACGGAAACCAGCGATGGATATGGTTCATCGTGTTGATTCCATTGATCGGCTGCGTTGCATATATTTTTACAGAGATGTTCACGAGGCAGGGAATTGGACAGGTGCAATCAGGGGTAAACTCGATATTCAATCCTTCCGGCAGCATCCGTAAACTAAAAGAGAATCTCAAATTCAGGGATACATTCGATAACCGTATCGCATTGGCTGATGCATATCTTGCCGGTGGAGAGGTTGACAATGCCATATCAATTTATGAAACCAGCCTTGTAAGCGCTTTTGCAGATCACGAGCACGGAAACCTTCAGTTGCTCAGTGCCTATTTTGAAAAGGGACAGTTTGAGGATGTAAAACGCATCGCTCAAAAAGTTTACAACCTGCCCCAGTTCAGGCGCAACCGTGCCAATATGCTTTATGCTATTGCATTGGCCAATACCGGTGAAACCGGGCTGGCCGACCAGGAATTTTCGAGTATGAATGCAAAATTTGCCAATTACGAGTGCAGGTATGAGTATGGTAAATTCCTGTTCAAAAATGGTCGGAGGGAAGAAGCCGCTAATTTATTCCAGGAAATGTTGGGGGAAGCTTCCCACTTAACCGGACCTGAAAAACGAAACAGCAAACCCTGGTTGTCAAAAGTTAAAGAGGAGTTGAAAAATATACAAGCTGCCTGAGCCAAAAAAAGCGGCGCCTGTAATACCATCCAGGCGGCAGCCACCACCATCCATAAAAGAAATCCATGAGCAGAAAATATATAAAAATTGGGGTAGCCGGTCCCGTTGGTTCCGGTAAAACGGCTTTAATAGAAAGATTGAGCCGGGCAATGAGCGGAGCGTACAGCCTGGCCGTTATCACCAATGATATATACACAAAAGAGGATGCAGAGTTTCTTACGAAAAACTCTTTGCTCCCTCCGGAGCGGATCATTGGGGTGGAAACAGGTGGCTGCCCGCATACCGCTATCAGGGAAGATGCCAGTATGAATTTAGAGGCCGTGGAAGAAATGGCCGCACGTTTTCCGGCGCTGCAACTGATTTTCATCGAAAGCGGGGGTGATAATTTATCCGCTACTTTCAGTCCCGACCTGGCCGATGTGACCATTTTTGTGATTGATGTGGCCGAAGGTGATAAGATACCAAGGAAGGGTGGGCCCGGCATCACGAGGAGTGATTTGCTGGTGATCAATAAGATCGACCTGGCACCCTACGTTAAGGCGGACCTGAACATCATGGAATCAGATGCACGCAGAATGCGGAGAGGAAGCCCTTTTATTTTCACCAACCTGATGAGCCTGCAGGGTCTTGACAGCGTGATCGGCTGGATAAAAAAATATGCACTCATAGAAAACTGCGAAGAACCCGCTTTATACAGATGAATGCAACCCTCCATATAAAAGTGGGTGAAAAAAATGAACGATCGTTTTTGAAGGAAATTTACTTTACAACGCCGTTCAAGATCATGAACATCACGGAGGACAAGGCCGCTCACTGCCTGCACCTGATGCTGATGAGCGCTTCACCGGGAATTCTTGATGGCGATCGCTATGAACATAGGATCGAGGTGGAAAACAACTGTGCACTGCAACTGCATACGCAGGCATACCAGCGGATATATAACATGAAACAAGGCGCCAGCCAGCAACTGCAGGTACATATCGGCATTAATGCATCTTTTTGTTACCTGCCCCATCCTTCGGTTCCACATGAAGCTTCTGTTTTTACGGGCATCAATGACTTTTACCTGGAACGCAATTCCCGCCTTGTTTTTGGAGAAGTGCTCACCTGTGGCCGCAAACTGAACGGGGAACTGTTCCGGATGTCGAAATACCATAGCCTCACCAACATCTATTTCAACAATAAATTGGTGATTAAAGAAAACCTGTTGATGCAGCCTTCATTTATCAATGTGCACAGTATCGGGCAACTGGAAGGATATACGCACCAGGCCAGCATGTTATTCCTGCAGGATAAGGTTGACATGAACAGCCTGCAGGCTCATTTACTTGATTTGTTGGCAGATGAAAAAGACATGGAGTCGGGCATTACAAAAGCACCTGTAAACGGGCTGATCATCCGGCTGCTCGGCAACGGGGCAGAACAACTATACGATTGTATGCAACGCATTTACCGGTTATTACCCACGCATCAAAACACGCCCTATGTCTCCTGAAATGCAGGCACTCATCATAACCGCAGTTTCCATCGCCTGTTTGCATACCCTTACAGGACCGGATCATTACCTGCCGTTCATCGCCCTGTCAAAATCAAAAGGATGGAGCGTTGGCAAAACCATCGGGTGGACGCTTACCTGCGGCATGGGTCATGTGCTGAGCTCTGTGGTACTTGGCCTGGGCGGCGCAGCATTGGGCTGGTCACTGCATAAGATCAACTGGCTCGAAAATGTACGGGGAGGCATAGCCGGATGGGTGATGCTTTTCTTTGGTGTGCTGTATATGTGCTGGGGTTTTTACAGGTTATACAAAAACAAGCCGCATAAGCATTTCGATCTTGACAACGACGGAAGCCTCTATGTATATGAACACAGTCATGGAAATGCGGTGGCACCACAGGAGCGTTTTCGGGTAACCCCGTGGGTTATGTTCATCATATTCGTGTTGGGACCCTGCGAACCGATGATTCCGTTGTTGTATTTCCCTGCGGCACAAAACAGCTGGTGGGGAATGCTGGTATTGATTGTAGTGTACACCGTCTGTACCCTGGCCACCATGTTGGTGATGGTGTTGCTCGGCTTTTATGGCGTGGCCTTCGCACGCACCCAGGTGCTGGAGCGCTATGTGCACGTACTCGGGGGTGTAACCATCACTATTTGCGGCATCGGTATGCTTTGGATGGGTTGGTAACCTGTGGCTGTTGCATCAATCGAAACGAGGCAGGCCGGTAAGTTTTCATTTACAGGTAATCTTCAGCCAGGCATTTCTGATTTTCACCTGTTCTTCACCGGCATTTTCATTGAGCTCCAATACGTATTCTTTTGTAGTGGTTACTTTTACCGCGGGAGCACTGAGTGTTAACTCAGCATTGTTTCTTTTCACTTTTACTGATAACGTATCTCCTTCTCTGGCGTTGGCTACAAACTGCCCGGCAATGCCAGAAAAATTTTCTGCAGTAACGGCAGTACCGTTCACACCAAGTATAATATCTCCTGTTTTGTATCCCATCGCTTTGCCAAAAGCATTCATTTTTGCAACACCGGTCACAATTACCTGGCCATCTTCACCGGTCCTGGTGCTGATATTTCCAAAACTGTAGCCGGTGGTTTCTTTTTTAGGCAGGTAGTTTACACCCACCATATCAAAGAATTTTTCGTAGGGCAGTGCTTCGCTTCCTTCTACATACGAAGCAAAAAAAGCACGCACTTCGGGCAGCGTCATGCGGGCGATCTCATCAAACAAATCGTTATCATTAAAATAATTCTGCGGACCATACTTCAATGAAAGATCGTGCTTCAGGTCGTGAAGTCCATAGTTTCCTTCAGTGAGCTTTTCCAGGTAAATATCAAGGCAGGCATTGATCAGCGCACCTTTCTGGTACACGTTTCCATACTGCCTCGCATATTTTCCAGCACTGCCGAGGCTCAGTTCAGTAAATGGCAATGTATCATCATAATATTTTTTAGAGATCATTAAATTCTTTGATAACCGACCCAGGTATTCCTTTACCGATATAAGACCCTGGGTAACCTGTGCATGATGAGCATCGTATTCTGTGCTGCCTTCATACAGCCAGAGGTGCTTTGAGAGGATGGTGCTGTTAAAATTAAATTCCCTCACTTCTTTTGAACAGATATTGAGCGGAGTTACGATATGAAAAAATTCATGCGAAGAAATATCAACGATCTGCCCGATATATTCTTCTTCAGGTAATTCAGGTAAACTGTAAAAACTGGAATAAGAATGTTCCCAGGCTCCCTGACCTTTTACTGTTGGTTGTTCGCTATTAAAATAATAGAGAAAGGCATATTTATTCACCGGCAATTTCCCGCCCAGGTAATTCTTAGCGGCGGTTAAAAGATTCTTCATGTTTTCCGCCACAGTTTTTGAATGAATGAGTTTTTTGGGTGAGTACACTGAAATGAGCACATCCGTGGTTCCCACTTTTATCACCGTGGTATCCGGCATACAGAACATGATCGGAGAGTCGTAGAGCCGGTCAACATTTTCACAATAAAATACGTCGTTGGTGGCAGAGCTGCTTTCCGGTACCAGTCCGGATGATCCATAGAACCCTTCCGGCTTTGTAAAATGCAGTTCAAACGGAAGCTTTTTCATGCCTTCGAAATAACCGAACACGCCACAGGTATTGATACAGAAATTTTTGTTGGCTTCAAAGTTGGTGCCCGCCATTTCATAAACATTGTGCTTAAAGGAAGCATCCCAGGTATCTTCCACATGGTATTCGAGTTTATATAACCGGTTTGCTTTGTTGATGCGCCACCCGTTTGAATCGGCTGTAGCCGTTACCGGCAATGCTTTACCTGCTTTATCAAATGCTTTAACATCATGAACGAATTTTCCAAAATCACTGTTAGTATATGTTCCCGGAACGATCTTCGGCATGTAAAACACTATCTGCTGCTGTTTGATCTTTGGCGCCAGCAAGCTTACTTTCAATTGATCGTTGCTCAGCCTGGTAAGGTCAACTGAATAATTATACCTGCTTTGAGCAGTACCAGTAAAGCCTGTGGCTACAATCAACAATAAAGCCGGCAAAATATTTTTAATCATATCATTCATTATTTGGCGGCAAAAATCGGCAAATAAATTTCCTGCCCTTTACCATTGGTAAAATTGCCGTTACGGCCAGTTTTTCAATCAACCTTGCGGGCCGCAGAAAAACGCACAAAAAAAATGCCTGCATTTCTGCAGGCGCCTCAAAAAAAATGAACGGTTTACCGGTTTTGGCAAATCAATGGCCGCTTTACTTTACTAAAAAATTTTGAATCGTTCAAAGCATTGCTGGCTAAGGAATTCCCTGTCGTCGGGATGTGCGATATCAATCAGTGCTTTGGCTCTTTGGCGCAGGTTTTTTCCATACAAATAAGCAACGCCGTATTCGGTAATGATGTAATGCACATGCCCCCTGGTGGTAACCACGCCTGCACCCGGTTTTAAGAACGGTGTAATGCGGGCCACGCCTTTTTGTGTTCTTGATGTTAGTGCGATGATCGGTTTTCCGCCTTCACTCAGGGCGGCACCTCTCATAAAATCCATCTGTCCACCAATGCCACTGAACTGGTAAGTTCCGATACTGTCTGCACATACCTGCCCGGTGATGTCCACCTCAATGGCGCTGTTGATCGCCACTACTTTGGGATTACGGCGGATCACGTGTGGATCATTTACGTAGTCAATATCCAAAAATGCAAAAGAGGGATTGTTGTTTACATAATTGTACAGCTTGTTGGTACCTACTGCGAACCCGGTAACCGCCTTATAAGGGTGAATGCGTTTTTTGGTGTTGTCGATTATATCTTTTTCGAACAATTCCACGATGCCGTCGCTGCACATTTCGGTATGTATGCCGAGGTGTTTGTGGTTGTGCAGGCTCCTGAACACCGCATCGGGAATGGTACCGATTCCCATTTGCAAAGTGGCACCGTCATCGATCAGTTCTGCAACATATTTTCCAATGGTAAGTTCGTGCGGACCCATTTTTTCTGCATAATTCACCTGCGGCAACTCTTCTTCATGGTACACACAATGGGTGAACCGGCTGGTATGAATGGCGCCGTCGCCGAGTGTACGTGGTACTTTAGGGTTCACTTGTGCAATGATATGTTTGGCATTGGCCACCGCAGATCTTGCCACATCAACCGAAACACCCAGGGAGCAATATCCATGTTCATCCGGCGGTGAAACCTGTATCAGGGCTATTTCCGGTTTCAACACAGTTCGGAAAAGATCGGGAATATCGCTTAAAAAAACCGGGACGAAATCAGCCCGGCCGTCACTCACCGCTTTGCGGATGGAAGCCGAAACAAACAACGAATTGATGCGGAAGCTGTCTTTGTATTCGGGTTTATCAACCTCTATGTCTCCTTGTACGGTTATAAAAACCAGCTCCACGTTCTGCAGCCGGTGGCTTTGTTTGCCCAATTCTCTCATCATATACAAGGGGGTACAGGCGCTGCCATGTACAAATACGCGCTGGTTGCTTTGGATAACGGACAGGGCTTCTTCAGCGCTTACGTAGTTCACAGGTTGAAACATAATTTTGTTGTTTATTGAAATGCGAAATAATAGTAATCGGATACATAAAAAGATGAGGTTGGTTCTGTGAAAATATGATTTTGGTTTTGGACCCATTGTTTAAAAGGCCCGCTGCATGCTCATTACAGCAGTTAGCTGCTGATTGGATTGAACATAGTTATATCTTTCGTTTTAAATGTCAGGTAAAAGGTATTTCATCACCGTTGGGGCAGGCATCCTGTTTTCCATGCTGTGGGCTTCTGCCTCCACGGCCACCAAACTGGCGCTGCAATCGGCTCAGCCCTTTGTGATCGCAGTTACCCGCTTCTTTATGGCGGCGGCCATCCTGCTTGTATTTGCTCATGGGATCCTGAAAAAAAGACTTCCGGCAGCGGGTGAATGGAAACAACTTGCCCGGTATGGTTTACTGAATATCAGCATCTACCTTGGGTTGTACGTGATCGCCATGAAATATGTTTCAGCAGGTTTGGGAACTTTATCTGTAGGCACCAACCCGGTTTTCATCAGCCTGATTGCTGCAGTATGGATGGGGAAAAAAGTGCAGCAAAAAACGATCATGAGTTTAGTGCTGTGTGCAGCCGGTATCGGCATTGCCGCCTACCCGCTGTTAAAAAACAGTTATGCCACACCGGGAGGCCTACTAATCCTGCTCTTCAGCATGTTGGCCTATTCTGCAGGCGCCGTATATTTTTCAAAAACCAACTGGAACGGACTGAACATTTTCGTGATCAATGCCTGGCAAACCTTATTTGGTGGTATATTCCTGCTGCCACTGCTCATCGCCTTTTACGATCCGTCTCAGAATGTTTTTGATGCTAAGTCTGTTGGCGGCACGTTATGGCTGGCGGTACCGGTATCGATTGGCGCCGTGCAGTTATGGCTTTTTTTATTAAGAGATAACCCGGTAACGGCTTCCTTCTGGTTATTCCTGTGCCCGGTGTTTGGATTTACAATTGCTTCACTTGCCTTACACGAACCCATCACCTGGCATAGCTTTGCCGGCGTGGGCCTGGTGATTGCCGGGCTTTACATGGTGTTGAAAAAATAGGCGAACAACCCGCTTTTTATAACATTTCGTTAGTATTATCTTTAATAGATGCCGGTGTATAAACTAGTAAGATCAGTTCTTAATAAACATCGCCAGAGAGATAGCTGGTTCCTTGATGATTATTCCGTAAATGCATACGAGGGCTGCAGTTGTAACTGCCAGTACTGTTATACCAGGGGAAGTAAATATGGTGAGAATATGGAAGATGGGCTGGCCATCAAAACCAATGCACTGGAGGTATTGGAAAAACAGTTGAGAGCCAGGGCGAAAAAAAACCAGTATGGTATTGTAGCGGTTGGTACGGGTACTGATGCTTACCTGCACCTAGAAGCAACACACCTGCTTACCAAAGGCATGCTGGAACTGTTACTGCAATATCGCTTTCCTGTTTTCATCAGCACCAAATCAACACTTATCCTGAGGGATATCAACCTGCTGAAGGCCATTCATCAAAACGCCATTTTGCCCGCTGATCTTGCCAGTCGTTTGCCCGGCGGGTTGATCCTTTCCGTATCTGTTTCCACCATGGATGAAAATATCAGCCACCGCCTTGAACCAGGTGCAGCAACACCTGCCCAACGAATGCAGGTTTTAAACCAGTTAAAACAGGAAGGATTTTTTGCAGGTGTAAATGCGATTCCTCTATTGCCTTTCATCAGCGATACGCCGGAGGAGATTGAAAAGATCATTGTGGCGACAAAACAACAGCAGGCAGACTATGTACTGGCGGGCGGGCTCACTTTATTTGGCGACAAAGCCGCTGACAGCAAAACACTTTTTTATAAATTTCTTTCGGGTTATAACCCGCAGCTTGTTGAAAAGTACGACCGGTTATATGGAAGTAATTTTTACCCGCCGCGTTATTACCAGGAAAAAATAAAACAAATTGCTACCGCCCTCTGCAAACAGCACCAGGTAAAAGCAACCATTCTTCCATACTAAAATAAAAGCCTATGCAATACTTACAAGCCATCAGGGAAGCACTGGAAAAAAACAGCTCTGCGGAAGCTTTGGCTGCTCATAAAAAATTTGTACCCGGCACGATGAAAATATACGGTGTTCGAACACCCGTATTGAACGACCTGGCCAAACAGTACAGTGAAGGCGGCTTTGCATTGGTGCAGGCTTTGTGGGAGGCGGGGGCTTTCGAGGAAAAACTCACTGCTTTGAAAATGCTGGGACGTATTGCAAAAAAAGATCCTGCTGCTGCCTTACAACTGATTGAACAATTCAGCAGCCAGATCGATAACTGGGCGGTATGCGATGCCATGGGTATGCAGGCGCTGAAGCCCATCTTATTAAGCCATCAAAAGCAAATTTTTTCACTGGCAAAAAAATACAATGGTTCTGCCAACCTGTGGGAACGGCGGTTGTCGTTGGTATTGGTGGAATACTATACAAGATTTCCTGAGCATTTGCCCGCTATCAATAAACTGGTGAAAGCGTTGGAGAAAGATGAAGCCTATTATGTAAGAAAAGCCATTACCTGGATCAAAAGGAATATGGCCAAACAAAAATAAAGCATGCTACCACGGCTTAAATTATTATCCCCGATCAGCTGTTCATGATCTGCAAAAAAAGATTTTCAGCATCAACCCTGTTGAACAATTGAGTTCCTTCATTCATGGTGGCGGCACTTCCGCAGGCCACACCAAATGCCAATGCTTCTTTTAAAGACCGGTGTTGTTGCAGCATATAGGTGATACCCGCCACCATACTGTCGCCGGCGCCCACGGTACTTTTCTTTTCAACAGCCGGCGCCTTGGCAAAATGCATTTCATCTTTTGTAACAAGCCAGGCTCCATCGGGACCGAGGCTTACCACTACGATCTCTGCATATTCATTGCGGATGATCTGCTGTGCCGCATCACATACTTCCTGCTTCGTTAAAGAAGGTACTTTCAGCAACTGGCACAACTCACCGATATTCGGCTTTATCAAATAGGCGCCTTTGCCTTTCAATGCGTCCAGCGGAGCGCCACTGGTATCTGCAATACATTTTGCGCCCACCGCTTTGGCATTCTTAACAATAAGTCCGTAGAAATAAGGCGGCAGGCCCGGGGGCAGGCTCCCGCTGGCCACCACAAATTCAGGCGAAAAATTACGGATCTCATCCACCAGCGTTTTGATAACAGATTCTTCCACTGCCCTGCCGGGAAACGTAAACCGGTATTGAAAATTATTGGCGGTCTCCAGCACCACCCAGTTTTCGCGTGTTTCAATTTTTGTATCCACACCATGAAATGGAATACCCGCTTCATCCAACAGGGAGCATAGCATGCTTCCGTTGTGACCGCCCGCAGGAAAAAGAGCTACCGAATGGCAGTCCAGTTTTTTGAGCGCCTTACTCACATTGATGCCGCCTCCACCCGGTTCATGCACCACTTCTGTACAACGAAGTTTGCTTTCGGGTTTCATTTTATTAACAACGGAGCTTTTATCAATACAGGGGTTAAGTGTTACCGTTAGTATCATGGTTCTGCTTATTTAATGAAGGAGACGGTGAATCAAAGAAAATGATGGCTGATTTTTAAAACAGCATGCAAAAGTATTTTTAAAAAACTAAAATAATGATGAGTAAAAAAATGTTTATACAAAACGAAACTCAGTAAATTTTCAATTGGTATCCACAATAGCGTGTGACCCTTTTTTAAAGCAGCGGTTTGTTTTTTGTAAAAACTGAAAGCACAGTAGTTGTTTGCCAGGGCCTGCTTAGCTGGAAGGAGTGGAGGCAATTTCTTTTAATACCAGGCTGATTCTTTCTTCCAGTGAATCGTAATCGGTATAACCGCGGGCCACTAAATGGAATTTGGTATCGCCCACCTGCAGCAGCACTGCAGGAAAAGCGGTTACCTGTAATTGTTTACACAAAGCAAATTCATACCAGGCCTGGTCCCTGTATTCCTCCTGTTTCAATTTTGAATAAAATGCTTCGGGCTGAATGCTGTACTTTTCGAGCAGGTGTCGATAGGCTTCATCATCATCCAGGTCGCGGCCTTCATAGTTTAACGCATATTGAAGGTCTGCGGCGAAAGCCAGTTGGTGTTGCGGGTAATAGCTTTTGAAAATGCACAGTGCAATGGCGGGCTTTTCAGAATTCATCACCCAGTCGCTTTGTTCGGGATGATTGATGTGCCAGAGAAAATCGTTACCGAATGTAATGCCGGTGAGCTCCTCCACCCG
>CAYVLT010000009.1:0-39351 GCA_964452405.1 uncultured Ferruginibacter sp. | reverse complement strand
ATATTTTCCCGGTGGCGGCATTTGTACATTCTGACAGAACGGTACTATCCGTTGCCGTTACTCCTGGATCATTATCAACCGGCTGTCCAAAAGAATAACTACAGCCATTAGCATCCACCACTTTAATGATGTAGGTAATGCCGCCGGCCAGGTTGGCAAATGATGGAGAAGGTTGCGCCACGTTAACTACGCCGGGAATAGAGTATTCAAATGGCGCTGTACCGCCTGTTGGCACATTTACATTGATAGAACCGTTTGAAACGCCGAGGCAGGATGCATTGATTGAACTCGCCGCGGTGGTAAAACTGGCATCGCTGCCAACATTCACATTAAAAATGTAGGAACATCCTGCATTATCCAGCACCGTTACCACATGCGTTCCCTCGCCCAGCCCGGTGAAGAGGCTATCTGTTTGAGCGACCGTCATGGTATCCACGAGGAAGGTGAAACCCGGGGCGCCCTGCTGCACCTGAACCTGGATCGTTCCGGTATTTACACCCGGGCAGGCAGTGTTGGTGGAGGTTGCCGAAGCAACGAGTGGGGAGGTCGATGTGATATCAACATCAAGTGAATTTACACAGGTACCGCCGATTTCACGAACCAGGACTGTATAATGCCCGGCAGCCACACTAAAGGTGGTGGCAGAACCATAATTCGCACCGTTGTCTATCGAGTATTCATAATTCGGACCGAGGGGAGCAGTAATGGTGATGGAACCGTTACCCGCACAGGTGGCCATTGTTGTATCAATAGTAATATTGGGAATGGCTGAGTTCTTAACTACGTTTACCGTATCATAGCCATACACTTCAGTATCCGGGTCATCTATTTTGAGGTAAGTGGATTTAATAACGTAGGTAGTGGATGTAGATGGACAAACATTTGGGAAATTAACTGATAACACACTTGGCGTAAATGAGGACGTGTCGCCTACAGCCACCACGTTTCCGCTCAGGTCTAACAGTTCAACCCTTTGAAAGAGAGAGGGCCCGTCTTTTGGTGTAAACCGCCAGGCTTCATTCATACCGATGCTTCCCCAACGTGGACTTGAAGCGTGCCTGTTGGGTGCCATGATTCCTTTGTCACGATCATAATTCTGCAAACCGATCATTGCCCTGCCATCATTCCATCCGGTACAGATCTGTTTGTCATAGATGTAAACGTCGATTATTCCGGTTGATTCATTCAGGATGATCTGGTGCGTGTTGTGGTAAAGTGGATTGCAGGAACCCGGGAACAGGGGTATTTCATAAAATGCGAGTATCCATCTACGATAGGGAGCCACCCCGTCTACCTGGTAATAAATTTTCCTGTTGGGCGAATTTGTCTGGCTGATGTCAATATCATGATAAGGGCCCATGATAAGGGCCCTGTCGTATAGTGTGCTTGGCAGATCCTGCCCCGGGTTAGTTCCACCAGCTGTTAAAAACCCTCCCCCATTTAAAATAGCATAATTGGAAAAAGTATTAGCTCTTGTATCATCAAAGGAAACATATCCGTTTGAACTGGCCACTAACTGGGAAAAGTAAATGCCGTAAAAAGGGAAATCAAAAGGCAGGGGTATCACCTGGGTATACCTATCATCCAGCGTAATATTAGTAGGCGTACCCTGGGCCGTAGATGAAGGAACCTGTACGGTACAAAAGCTCCCCGTTCCCGGTGACACATCATAGTCATCACTCAGGGAATGCAGGTTGGGAATATACCCATGCAGGGTAATACAACTTTCCGTGCAATTGACAACAGTATCCCTTGTACAACTAAAAACAAAGCCAGTTTGCGCTTGAATGGCAGTTCCTGCCAAAAGCAGGAAGATCACGAGTAGATTTTTTCTCATTTTTAAAAAAACATTGTTTTGATAGTGTAGTACTACGTATTCTCCGGGAAGAATAAAAACATATCAATAACAGGCAATAATCAAAGAATAGTTTTCGGCAGGATAACTGTTTTAATGTCAGGCTTTAAAGTTAATCTTTTTTAACAAAAACTTAATGGAGTGGAGACAATTAGTATTCCACAGCCTAAATAAGCATTCTGTTAGCAACAATTCAATAAAATGCAAGACTACTTAGATTTCCATCAAACAAATATTATGCTAAATGGTATTATGTTGATTTCCCGCCCTTTTTATCAAAATTTTCTATTTTTGCAACATGAATTCTGCCGAAAAACAACGCATTAAAATCGCTGTTTTGGATCTTTACGAGGGTTTTGCGAACCAGGGCATGCGCTGTATCCGCGAAATTTTAAACCAGTTTGGCGATCTTAACCACTTAGATATTGAGGTTGATGAATTTGATGTGAGGCTTAATAAGGCCGTGCCCGACATGAGTTACGATATCTTTATCTCCAGCGGAGGCCCAGGCAGTCCACTTGAAACAGAGGGGAGCGAATGGGAACGTTCGTTCTTCCATTGGTTGCACCAGGTGGAGCGGTGGAATAACAACGAAGCCAATGTCCAGAAAAAACACGTGTTCTTTATTTGCCATTCGTTCCAGCTGATCTGCCGTCACTACCAGGTTGCAAAAGTTTGTAAACGCAAAAGCACTTCTTTCGGCGTTTTTCCGGTGCACCTGATGCAGGATGGGAAGAAAGAAGTTGTATTCGACAACATGAAAGATCCTTTTTATGCGGTTGACAGTCGCGATTACCAGGTGATCCAGGCAAATCATAACCGCATGAAACAAATGGGCGCCTCCATTTTAGCCATCGAAAAAGAAAGGCCACATGTACAGCACCTCGAACGGGCCATTATGGCGATTCGTTTTAACGAATATATGATCGGCACCCAGTTTCACCCCGAGGCAGACGCCATTGGTATGAGTATGTATCTTAAAACCGAGGAAAAGAAAAAAACCGTTATCGAAAACCATGGCGAGGAAAAATGGGTGAGCATGATCGAACACCTCAATGATCCTGATAAGATCATGCATACATACAATAACATCATCCCGAATTTTTTAAGGATTGCTGTTGACAGTTTTCAACTGGCAGAGATCGGATAACCTTGTTCCGGCACAGGCGATCGCCCAATCCAACTTCACAAACTTTTAAATTGTATTACCGGCAGCGGCGGTTGAACAAATATGCCTATTTTTAGTGCATACTACGTTTCGTCAACCATCACCCAACCGTTTATGCAAAAGGAACTGCGACATGCATTCAATGGGCAATTCACCGAGGAGAAATACCAGGAACACCTTCAGCAAATTGAAGACCTGCACCCTGGTGCTCTTGATTTCAGGAATGCTGAAACCCCCATATTTGTGCCCCGCGGCTTTACCCAAAAAATGCTGGGAGCCTGCGAACACATCATTGATGTGATCTTACAGCCGGATTTTAAAACACTCACGGAGCGGGCTATCCCAAAAGATATATCGGTTCCAGGGGAGACCGGGCACCCGGATTTCATCGTATTTGATTTTGGGGTATGTGAAAACAGCAATGGCGACCTGGAGCCCCAGTTGATAGAGATGCAGGGATTTCCCACCCTGTTCGCTTTCCAGGCTTATCACTCCCGTTTTACCCGGGCCTATGCCAATGTTCCCGGCACACATGATGCATACCTGAATAACATTTCAGAAGCAACTTACCTGCAGCAGCTTTCAGACATCATACTGGGAGATGAAAAACCCGAGAACGTCATCCTGCTGGAGATTTTCCCGGAACAGCAAAAAACCAGGATTGACTTTTATTGTACAGAAACCCTCCTTGGAATAAAAACGGTATGCGTTACGAAACTGGTGGCGGAAGGAAATAAATTATTCTATGACAACAATGGTGTAAAAACACCGGTCAAACGCATTTATAACCGCCTGATATTTGATGACCTGCAGCAACAGGAAAAACTGGGCGACATCATCGATTTCACCCATCCGTGGGAGGTGGAATGGGTATCTCATCCACATTGGTTTTACCGCATCAGTAAGTTCACCCTTCCACTCATCAATAACCCCTTTGTACCGGAAACCCGTTTCCTCGATACGATCGGGCAACTACCACCTGATCTTGAAAACTATGTATTAAAACCCCTGTTTTCCTTCGCCGGGATGGGCGTGATCATTGATGTAACCAGGGAAGATATTGAACAGGTGCAGGATCCGGAAAACTGGATACTGCAGCGTAAAGTAAAGTATGCCGATGTGATTGAAACGCCTGATGGACCTGCCAAAGCAGAGATCAGGTTATTTTATTTCTGGAAAAAAGGATGGACCCGACCGTTAGGGGTGCACAACCTTTCCAGATTAAGTAAGGGAAAGATGATCGGAACGAGGTATAACAAAGACAAGAAATGGGTAGGCGGATCTGTTTCATTTTTTGAAAAATAAAAACAAGCAAGTCATGACAGGTATTGAAAGATTTGAATTTTTCCTGGCCCAGCTCGAAATGGCCATACAAAATGCTGACAAACAAAAAAATCCTGCATTGTATCTCTACCAGCATAACGCACGTACACCATTATTTATGCTGGAAGGACTGTCAAAGATGCACATGGAGATACACAATCACAAAAAGTTCGGCAAACTAAAAGAACAATTTAAATTGCTGGAAGATGCATTGGGCGCTATCGACTATTATGACGTGATTTCAAAAAACCTTTCGTCCAATAAAAAGATTCCGATTAAAGTAAAGCAATATCTTCAGGCACAAACAAGGGAAAAAATACAACGCCTGAATGAATTGCTGGAAGAAAAAAAATGGGTTGACAGCGGCAACAGCCGCCTAGCCAAAATCCGGAAAAAACTTCAGGACGCTGACTGGCGAAGCGAAAGCTCTGAGATCAAAGCAATTGAAAAATTTTACAGGAAATCCATCAGCGACATCATCGATTTTTCCAGGAGCGAAGCTTGTCACTACGACAATATGGAAGATGATGTACATGAGCTAAGGCGAAAACTTCGCTGGCTCAGTATTTACCCGCAGGCGCTGAAAGGATGTATACAATTGACCGCCTCACAAGCCAGGCCCACTCATCTTAAAAAATACCTGACCGACGCGATCGTAAACTCACCATATAACAAAATGCCTGATGCAGGTGACTGCAAGTATTTCCTGATGTTGGAAAAAAATTATTTTCTTGCCCTCAGCTGGATGATCGATGCACTGGGCAAGCTCAAAGATGATGGCCTGCAGGTAATTGCTGTTAAAGAAGCCCTGCAGCAAGCCAGTAACCTGGACGAAGCGGCTGCCATAAAAAAAGCTTATCAAATGTTAGGTTCCGGGCAATCAACATTACCCGCTTTGTTAAAGAAAGCAGCCGGCATCAGTAATACTTACTTTAAGGAGCAAAATCTTGAAAGGCTAATTATTGGCACGGGAAAAAGTGCCTGAAAGATATAAAATAAAAATCCCGGTATTAAACCGGGATTTTTTTATGCTCTTTGTTTTGCAGGCGCTTTCTTTTTGGTGACTTTGAGCGCTGATTCAATGGCTTTACTCAATTCAGAAAAGGTTACTTTCCCATTGAATCTTTCTCCATTGATGAAAAATGTTGGTACATCTTTCACTCCACGATCATGTCCTTCTTTGATATCGCCCTGTACCTGCCAGCCGAAAGTGGCGTTCACCAAGTCATCCAGGAATTTTTTGTTATTGACACCCGCTTCCTTGCTGTACAATTTAAGGCTGGTGGTACCGAGGTTCCTGCGGTTGGCGAAGAGGATATTGTGCATCTCCCAGAACTTACCATCCTGGGCGGTTGCCACAGCGGCTTCACCTGCTTTTAATGCACGTTGGTGAATCCTTGTAAGTGGGAAATGACGGAAATTAAAACGAACTTTTCCTTCGTATTCTTCCAGTATCTGCTTCACTACCTCGTTTGCCTTTGCACAGGCCTCGCTCTCATATTCACCAAACTCTTCCAATGTAACCGGCGCATTTTTATCGCCTACAAAAACATCCCTGGGCTCAATGATCTCCAGTATTTCTTTCTTAAATGCCATAAACTATATTTTACTTACTCTTTAAAATGCCGGTACAAATTTGTACCTAATTATTACAATCCAGTGTTACAAATGTTTCCGTTAACGACTGTTTAGGATATGCTTCACTGATAGTTTGTGAAAGTGGCTGAAGGTAATTATATTTTACAATCTGTAATAACCTCTTGTAATTATTTCGTCAACAGGTTATCAACAACACTGATTACCAACGCATAAACCTTGCAAAACCTTTCATTTTAACCTTCCTTTAACCATTTACAGCGTTTAAACATTGTTCTTTTCTGCAACCGCTTCATTCCGGAAAACGACCACCCCGTCGAATACGTCCACCAAAACCGGTTTGCTTTTCTCAATATCACCCCCTAATATTTTCTTACTCAACTGATTCACGATTTCTTTTTGGATCAGCCGTTTAAGCGGGCGGGCGCCGAATTGGGTATCGTAACCGTTTTCAGCCAGGTATTCCAGGGCGTAGTCACTGAAATTGAGTTGAATACCCGATTTTGCCACCATGCTCCGCAACTGGTTCAACTGTATAGAGATAATACCCCTGATTTCATCTTTCATCAATGGCTGGAACATGATGATTTCATCAATCCTGTTGAGAAATTCGGGCCGGATGGTTTGCCGCAGCAGGTTGATCACCTCAGCACGGGTGGCTTCCACCACTTCTTCTTTATTCTTATCTGTAATATTTTCAAAATTATCCTGGATGATCTGGCTGCCCATATTACTCGTCATGATTACAATGGTGTTCTTAAAATTCACCACCCTGCCCTTATTATCAGTAAGCCGGCCATCGTCCAGTACCTGCAACAGGATATTGTACACATCGGGGTGCGCTTTTTCTATCTCGTCCAGCAGCACCACGCTGTATGGTTTACGTCTAACCGCTTCAGTTAGCTGCCCGCCTTCATCATAACCAACATAGCCCGGGGGCGCACCTACTAACCTGCTTACCGCATGCTTTTCCTGGTATTCGCTCATATCAATCCGGGTCATCATACCTTCATCGTCGAACAGGTAATCGGCCAGCGCTTTTGCCAGCTCCGTTTTACCCACGCCGGTGGTACCGAGGAAAATGAAGGAACCGATCGGTCGCTTAGGATCCTGCAAACCGGCCCTGCTCCTGCGTATGGCATCACTCACAGCTTCAATGGCTTCATCCTGCCCCACCACCCGTTTGTGCAGTTCATCTTCCAGGTGCAATAATTTTTCCCGTTCGCTTTGTAACATTTTATTTACAGGAATACCGGTGGCTTTAGCAATGCTTTCAGCAATGTCTTCGGCGTCCACTTCTTCTTTCAGCAACCGCTTTTCGCTGATCTCATCCAGCAATTTTGACTGTGTTGCAATGATCTCTTCCTGTTGCTGAACTTTTCCATAGCGGATCTCCGCCACTTTTCCATAATCCCCTTCCCTTTCCGCCTTCTCCGCGGCCAGTTTGAGATGTTCGATTTCGGCCTTGGCAGTCTGTATCTTTTCCACCACCTCTTTTTCCTGCTGCCACTTGGCTTTGAACGTATCTCTTTCCACGCTCAGGTTGGCTATTTCAGTATTCAGATCACGCAGTTTCGGCTCGTCTTTCTCCCGTTTGATCGCTTCCCGCTCAATTTCAAGTTGCCTGATCTGGCGCTCCAGTTTGTCAAGTTCCTCAGGCATTGAATTCATTTCGAGCCGCAGTTTGGCTGCACTTTCATCAATAAGATCAATGGCTTTATCAGGCAAAAACCGATCGGTAATATACCGGTGCGACAATTCAACCGCCGCGATGATCGCTTCGTCTTTGATCAGCACATGATGGTATGATTCATAACGATCCTTCAATCCACGCAATATGGATACCGCGTCTTCCACCGACGGTTCATCTATCAATACTTTTTGGAAACGGCGTTCCAGCGCCTTGTCTTTTTCAAAAAATTTCTGGTACTCGTTAAGAGTGGTTGCCCCGATCGCTCTCAATTCACCACGAGCCAATGCAGGCTTCAATATATTCGCAGCATCCATGGCCCCGTCACCACCACCGGCTCCCACGAGTGTATGTATTTCATCAATGAAAAGGATGATCCCACCATCGCTCGATGTTACTTCCTTCACAACACTTTTCAACCTTTCCTCAAACTCTCCTTTGTATTTTGCCCCGGCTATCAACTGCCCCATGTCAAGTGCATAAATGATCTTTGATTTAAGATTTTCAGGCACATCTCCGTTTACGATCCGCATCGCCAATCCTTCAGCAATTGCTGTTTTACCCACACCCGGCTCACCCACCAGGATCGGGTTGTTCTTACTTCTGCGGGAAAGAATATGCAAGGTTCTCCTGATCTCTTCGTCCCTGCCGATCACCGGATCCAGCTTACCATTCCTAGCCATTTCATTCAGGTTCTTGGCGTATTTATTCAGGGAATTAAACTGGGTTTCCTGCGTTTGAGAGGATATGGTGGAGCCTTTGCGCAGGTCTTTGATCGCAGCCGCAAGGCCTTTCTCTGTAAGCCCGGCATCCTTGAGCAGTTTAGCACTGTTGTCGTTTACCTGCAGCAACGCCAGCAACAGGTGCTCCACGCTTACAAACTCATCGCCGAAATTTTTCAAAGAAGCAGTGGCCTTTAAAATTACATTGTTCATATCACGGCTTACTGACTGCGCCGGTTCTGCGCCCTGGGTTTTTGGCAGGCGGTTGATTGCTTCGTCAACTTTGCTCTCAACAAAATTCACGTTTACGTTGTTCTTCTTCAGCAAAAATTCCACAGGGGAATCCTCATCACTCAACAGGGCCTTCAACAGATGGTCTGTTTCGATCAATGGATTCTGGTTGTTAAAAGCCAATTGCTGTGATTGTGCAACGGCTTCCTGTGCTTTGATAGTGAAATTATTTAAGTTCATATGATGTTACTTATTTTGAATGATTTGGGAAAAGCCCAGTGCAGCAGAACCGTACAAGTGTGCGACGCAACCAATGCCGGGTATTGCACTTTGCTGGCTACCTTTTAATAAAATAACTTTAAACCTTATACTCAAATGATACTCCAACTGAAAAAATCAGAAATTATGTCGTGTAAAGCTCAATTGTTATGCCGCAAGTGCAGTTTATTATTCATTTTACTGTTAGTATTTCAGGTTGGCTTTGCCCAATACCAGTTTGACAAAGTGGACACCTGGATGAAAGAAAATGTAGATGCATTGGGCGGAAGAGCGGTGGTAGTTATTTATAAGGATGGGCAATTGGTATACAATCATGCAGAGAATGATCTGAAACCCCGTCAGAAATTTGCAGGCAAACGCATCGCCCGCCAGCAGGGGAAAGATGAAGAAGAAGTGCTGCAGGATTTCGACAGCCATACCAAAATTCCCATTGCCAGTTGCAGCAAGTGGCTTACGGCCGCATTGATGATGACCTTTGTTGATGATGGCTCGGTTAGCCTGGAGGACAGTGTGGGAAAATTTTTACCGGTGATGACGGCAGGTGGCAAAGGAAATATAAAAATCTGGCAATGTCTCAGTCACCTTACCGGCATAAAACCTGCTCCTTTTATGGAGGGATTGCAACTGATACTTAAATCCCGCACCATGGATGAAGCGGTTGAAAAAATTGCAGCGGAAGAAATGGAAGGTGAACCCGGCGTGACATTTCATTATGGAAACGAAGGCTTGCAATTGGCTGCAGCAATTGTTGAAAAAGTTGGCGGCAAAAGTTTTCATGAATTGTTTAAAGAACGAATTACCCAACCTTGTGAAATGCCCGATACCGATTTCGGCGACGGAGCAGTGCCGTTGGCTGCCGGCGGGGCCAGGAGTACCGCCAACGACTACCTGCATTTTTTAATGATGATCCTGAACAATGGTTCTTATAATGGCCACCAGGTGCTTTCTGAAAAATCGGTGGCAGCCATGCAGGTAAACAGGATAACACCCGATTGTAAAATTCCTTATACACCTGCAGAAACAACGGGATGGGGTTATGGATTTGGGGAGTGGGTGGCGCCGATATGCAATCCACTGGCAAAGCAACCCTGGGCCTGTGCAGAACAAGGCACCCGTTCTTTTTTCGCTGCCAGCCCCGGCTTGTTCGGTAGCTTTCCCTGGGTGGATAACGATCGCCATTATGCAGCATTTCTGTTGACCTTTGGTTTTAAAAGCAAGGGAAGAAGCGACCGCTACCATGCGTTAAAAACGTTGATCGACCAGGCCGTGCAGTAAGAACCAGGTTTCCTTTCAGGTTTTGTTGATTATTTTGCAGCATGTCTGTCATTGCCGCCAATACCCGTTATATAAAAGACACTGCTATGCAGCTGGGTTTTACCTATTGTGGTATTGCAAAGGCTGTGCAGCTGGATGACGATGCCAGGCGCCTGGAACAATGGCTGATGGCAGGCCGGCATGGCAAGATGCAATACATGGAAAATCATTTTGACCTGCGGACGGATCCCCGGAAACTTGTGCCCGGCGCAAAATCGGTGATCACACTGCTGATGAATTATTTCCCGGAGCAACAACAAAATAAGGACGCACCAAAGGTTTCAAAATATGCATTCGGGAAGGATTACCACGATGTGATCAGGGAAAAACTGAATGCATTATTAAATAGCCTGAAATCGAAGGCTGGCGCCATCTGTGGCCGGGGGTTTGTTGACAGTGCACCGGTGCTTGAAAGAGCCTGGGCAAAAAGAAGCGGCCTCGGTTGGATCGGGAAAAATGGCAACCTCCTCACTAAAAAGAACGGCAGCTTTTTTTTTATTGCCACCCTCATTATTGACCTCGAACTCGACTATGATCTTGCTAACGAACAGGATTATTGCGGGAGCTGTACCCGTTGTATTGATCAATGCCCCACCGATGCTATCTTACCCGGTAAAATCGTTGATGGCAGCAGGTGTATCAGTTATTTCACCATTGAGTTGAAAGACCTGTTGCTGCCCGATAGCATGAAAGATAAATTTGACAACTGGATGTTTGGCTGCGATGTTTGCCAGGATGTATGCCCGTGGAACCGCTTCAGCCATTCCACTAACGAACCCGGCTTCACTCCTGTAAGTGAAATTTTGAATTTCTCCACCCGGGACTGGAACGAATTAACTGAAGAGAGCTTCCGGATCATCTTCAGGGAGTCACCCCTCAAGCGAACTAAATTCAGCGGCATCAAACGAAACCTTACATTCCTGCAACAAAAGCCAAGCTAAAAACCCGCCTGGATGCGGATTCCCCAGTAACCGTTATGTGTACCCGAATAGGCACCCAAGCTGGTGAGCGGTGTTAATGAATAATAAAATTCAGGCCCAAAAGAGAGCATTGGCTTACCGGATTCACGGATGCGGAATAAGAAGCCCCCGGTTAGTGCGAAATTGGTTGAGTGGAAGGCGCTTTTTTGCTGGTGATACAAATTTTGTTGACTGTCGTACACAAGCGCATTGGTGTTGATCATCTTTGAAAAAGTAATTCCGGCAGTTGCCTGCGCCTGGCAATTGCCAATTTTGAAAAGGTTCGCTGCAAGGCTTATTGGCAAAGCGATATAATGAAAACGGTTGTTGTAAGAATGGGAGTTTCCGGCCGTGAAAATGCTGCCGGAATAATCCAGGCTGCTATCTGCCTGTTTACCGGTTTTAAGATTAGTAGTGAGCAGGCGATACTCCAACCCGGCATTCCATTGCAGTGTTTTTGTTACATCCCGGCTCACCCCTGCCGCCAAAGCAAAACTATAGCCCGGAGTTAGGGCAGCATATCCCCCTGAACTCCCTGTAATATTTCCACCACTGGTGCCGATATTACTGGTATAGTCGGCAGCAAGGTTAGAAGGTAACTCACCGGTACGGGTAAACGAACGCCCCACGGTAATTGAAAAAACGGGATGCCAGGATTTGCCAGGTTTGCCTGCGCCACCAACTACAATCGGTTTGTTTTTTGTAACTAACAATTGATCCTCTTTCACTGTATCCATCACCACGCTGTCTTTCACATCCGCAGATTTTGGTAATACTGTAAGTGCCTTTTCCAAAACGGGTGCCTGCCCTGTTTTTTCAGCACCCGAATTTAACGCGTCAGTTTGATCGTGTCCTAAATCGTTCTCAACCGTATCCTGAACGGGGGTAGCCTGCACTGTGACAAACCTGGCATTTCGATTACCAGTGAGTTTTTTTTGTGACGTGAGATGGGTTTCGTTTTGCTGGTTACCTGCAACCCTGATCTGTGGCGCATCTTCACTTTGTTGCGGGCTGGTATTATTTGCCCGGAAGAAATGTCCAGTCCTCCGGTTTAATATCCTCTTAGCCACCGGCTGGGTTAAGCTGGTACCCTGGTTGATCTCATGGCCCTGTGCAATAGCCGAAACAGGTTCCATAATTCCAGGTCCCAGTTGCTTTTTCGCCGGTGTTTCGGGGTTTGCCGGTTCAGGATATCTTTGGTTTTTTGCCGCCTTAACAACAGATGATGCAGTTTGTGTCTGCGTTTGGGTAATTAACAGGTATCCCATTGCAGCCATCCCGGCAAAAAAAACAATCATTAAAAATAAGCGTCTTTTGTGCTTGCTTTTTTTTGTAACAGTCTCCTTCACTTTTTGCCACACTTCGTTTGCAGGTTCCATTTTTAACCCACTCATTTTTTGCTGCAACTGCCGCTCAAAATCATTTTCCTGCATATCGCTGTTGTTTGGATGTAGAATATTTTTCAAGCCACTCCATCAATAAATACCTTGCCCTCGCATACTGCGATTTTGAAGTACCTTCACTGATTCCCAGCAACTGGCCTACTTCAGCATGCGTGTATCCTTCTATGGCATATAAGTTGAATATCGTTTGAAATCCTGTGGGCAATTGCCGGATCATTTCCGCCAGCTCTTTGGCATCGAGGTTCACCTGTGGATTGAGGTCGGAAACAGGGTGCAAAGGCATTTCTGCAAACACCATTTCAGCACGGTATCTTTTGTTCTTTTTTAAATAGTTGAGTGCAGTGTTCACCATAATACGCCGGATCCATGCACCCAGCTCACCTGTTGCATTAAAATCATCCAGGTGAGTAAACACTTTTATGAATCCTTCCTGCAGTACGTCCTCCGCATCCTGTAACGACTTTGTGTACCGGTAACAAACGCCCAGCATCAAAGAAGCATACTGCCTGTACAGTTGCTCCTGTGCATGCGGCTTTTGCCTGAGGCAATCCTTTAGCAGTTGTCGTTCATCCATTGTAGGTATGGAACTGACAATGTTTTAAGGAGAAGCGTTGCATATTCCAAAAAAAGAAGCCTACTGCTTTGACTCGAAGTAAACTTTGAGGCCATTTAGACTGGCTTCATAACCAGGACCGGTTAATTTATCGATGAAGATGGCATAAAACTTTTCCCAGGGATACCAGTGAAGATGGGTGGTGGCCACCCAGTCAGCCTTTGTTTGAGCAGAAGCACTCAGGCCTTCCAGGTTGATGGTGTTGCTGATGCTATTTTCTCCTTTTGACAGTAATAAAAAACTGATGCCTGTTGAATCAGCTTTTTCAATTTCAAGATGAGTGGTTTTGTTATTGTAGGTTATATCACAGGATGCATTCGGTCCCTTCTTGATGGCGCCGAAAACTATACCCGCTGAATCAGATGCAAACAACGGGTGCCAGTTTTTCCAGTTTTTAAGATCTGCCACCTGCTCATATACCATGCCGGGTGTAGCCCCGTTAATCACCACAGTTCGTGACACTTTTGGATGTGAAGTAATGAGGAGCGATAACAATGTTATAAAAACAAACAACCCGGTTGCGCCGATCAAAACTGCTTTCAGGTAACGCATATTATTCCCATTTAAATACTTTAATAGCCACGGCATACACCACCAGTCCCCACAAAAGCAATATCCCGATCTCAGTTTTCACGTCCCAAAGACTTTGCCCCTCAAATGCAACCGCCCGCATGGCTGTATTCAGATGCGTTAACGGCAAGGCATTGGAGATGGGTTGCAGCCATTTTGGAAACACGTCCACCGAAAAAAAAGTGCCGCCTAAAAGGAACTGCGGCAGTGTAAGCAGGTTGGCAAAAGGCGGAATCGTGCTTTCACTTTTTGCCAGCCCGCTCACTATAAACCCAAGCCCCATAAAAACCACCAGGCCAATAAAACTCAATACCAACATATCCGTCAACGTTATGATCCCTTTTACGAGGGTAAAGCCAAAAAAAACATTTCCGGCGATTACAATTACAATAGCGGTAAGCATCTGGAAAAGCACTCTTGCCAGGCCCTCTCCTAATACGATGTAAGTACGACTGATCGGTGTTGCAAAAAAACGTTTCAACACAAGTGTATTACGCAGGCTGAAAAACATGAACGCCACACCAAATACACCCGAGCTCAGTAGTGAAAACCCAAGTTGCCCGGGTAAAATAAAATCGATGGTTGTGTATTTACGTACCGTTTCAATATTTACGGCCACTTCTTTGGAGTAAGCAGGGCGATCCTTGTATTGTTGGTTACTGATGCCTGCGTTAATGTCAGACAACAGTGAATTGAGTTGTGGCAACCGGTCCATACTTGCTGTAGTGGCTCTTAAAGAATATACATAGGCAGGTGACACCTTCCCGGAAGGTTGAATATTGATGACACCGGCGATCCGTCCTTTTACAAGATCGTTACGCATCAGGTTGGTGTCGGTATAATACATCAACCTTACCTGGCGGTTTGCCCGCAGCGAATCAAACAATACATTGGTTGTATCGCAGCCCTGTTCCAGGGTTACCTTGTACACCGGTGCATTGCCGTTTCCGCCAATGAAACCAAAAACAAGAATAAAAATAAACGGGAATCCAAAACTGAAGATAACAGCAGAAGGGCTTCGGAAAATGGCTTTCAGGCTGGCTCTCGTGATGGCCAGCATGGCTTTTATCTGACTATATGATGACATTCAACTTACTTTTGTAGCTAAACAGTTAGAAAGCGGTAAAGATACGGCATCAATGTTTTTCAGATTCACAAAAGCATTTCCTTAACAGATGAATAAAACCTATTTACTGCTCGGCAGCAATATCGGCAACAGCAAAAAGCAGCTTTTAACAGCCACCAGGCAGATCAGTAAAAGGATCGGCGCGGTGATCCGGTCGTCCTCCTTTTACACTACGGCAGCATGGGGCAACGAGGACCAACCGGATTTCCTCAACCAGGTGTTGGTGGTGGAAACAAGGCTGTCAGCAGGCGAAGCGATAGCATTGATCCTGGAGATTGAAAAAAAAATGGGGCGCATCCGCACCGTTAAAAACGCACCCCGCATTATCGATATTGATATTTTATTTTTCAATAAAGACATTATCAACACACCTTCACTCACCGTACCCCACCCCCAGATCCGCCACCGGAGATTTGTACTGGTACCACTAAATGAATTGTCGCCTAATTTTCGGCATCCTGTTTTTCAACAATCCATCCACCATTTATTGAAAATCTGTGATGACCCGCTGCCTGTGAAAAAAATTTGATTGACCAAGTGCTGATTCAGCTTATTTTGCGCACGGGAAATTATGAAGTACAATTTTGTTACAATAGAAGGGAATATCGGGGCCGGAAAAACTACGTTGGCCCATATCCTCAGCAAACATTACAATGCAAGATTGGTACTGGAAGAGTTTGCAGACAATCCTTTTTTACCAAAGTTCTATGAAAACCCCGACCAGTATGCCTTTCCCGTAGAGCTATTTTTTATGGCGGAGCGATATAAACAGTTGAAAGACCTGTTGCAGACAAAGGATATGTTCCAAACCATCACCATCTCCGATTACCTGTTCACCAAATGCCTGTTGTTTGCAAAAGTGAACCTTGCCAGCGAGGAGTTCAGGCTTTACCAAAAGTTATTCGACATCATCAATCCACAGATACTTCAGCCCGACCTGTTGATCTACCTGCACCGACCGGTGAACAGCCTGAAAGAGAATATCAAAAAAAGAAACCGGGAATACGAGTTAAACATACCCAACGATTATCTTTTTCAATTACAGGAAACCTACACCCAGTATATCAAGCAGCACAATATCAAAACGCTCTTCATTGATGCCTCCAATGCCGATTTCCTGGAAAACGAAGCACATGTAAAAGTGATTACGGATGCGTTGGACAAAGAGTATGATGAAGGGCAATATTACCTCACGCTTCCCTGATGGTGAGGCCCGTTCACCCCTGTTTACCATTTACGTAAAAGAATTCAAACGCCTCCGGGTTGTATTTGCATAGTGTCTACATTTGCAAAGCAACAACCAAACTAACTTGAAGCACTCTCCTTTTGATGTGTTGCGCATCACAGAATTCCGCAACTTTCTATTCGGCCGTTTTATATTTATTATGGGCCTCAGGATGATGGCCACCCTGGTTGCCTGGTGGATGTACGAACTCACCCACGATGCTTTCAACATCGGCATGATCGGCTTAGCAGAAGCCATACCGGCGGTGGGACTTTCATTGTATGCCGGATATATAGTGGACAGGAGCGATAAGAGAAAATTACTCGTACAATGTGTGGCATTATTCGCCTGCTGTGCGGCGATCTTATTAACAACTTCCACGCAGTGGTTTCACCAATCGTTCAGGATAAGCATTACCGTTATATTTATCTATTCCGTGATTTTTTGTACGGGTATCATCAGGGCATTTTCAGGACCCACCTTCAGTTCAATTATTGCCTCGCTTGTACCACGAGAACTGTTAATCACTGCTTCGCAACTCAGTTCAACCAGTTGGCTGGTGGCCAGCATCACCGGGCATGCCATGGCTGGTTTTTTGATAGCCTGGCTCCACGTTACCGGCACTTTTATAGTGATCGTGAGCATGATACTCGCCGGGCTCTCGTTCCTGTACCAACTCACCTCTAAACCTCCGGGAATTACCAGTGAGAAAAAAACCCTGGAAGCTGTTGGCGAAGGATTAAAATTTGTTTTTAAAACCAAAGATGTTTTGGCCGCCATTTCGCTCGATCTTTTTGCCGTGCTTTTTGGAGGTGCCGTGGCATTGGTTCCTGTATACGCAAAAGATATCCTGCACGTAGGACCTATCGGTTTTGGGTGGCTCAATGCGGCAACGGATATTGGATCCATCATCATGGTGGCCTGGCTCACCCTTTCACCAATGAAAAGAAGGCAGGGAATAAAACTGATGGTGGCAGTGGCTGGTTTCGGGGCCTGCATTATTGTATTCGGTTTATCAAAATGGTATTGGTTGTCGTTCACAGCACTGCTGTTCAGCGGGGTGCTTGATGGCGTAAGCGTGGTGGTAAGGGGGAATATCATGCAGTTGAAAACACCTGACGAACTCAGGGGCCGGGTAATGAGCGTGAACTCCATGTTCATCAACTCATCTAACGAAATCGGCCAGTTTGAAAGTGGCGTTACTGCTAAGTTGATGGGCGCTGTATCGTCGGTAGTGTTTGGGGGCTGTATGACTATTTTGGTAGTCGCTATCACCTGGTTCAAAGCACCGTCGTTGAAAAAACTGGAATATTAGCCGGGCTTATTTTGCCAGGGTAGTCATTAATTTTTCAAGCACATAATAAACCGCCGGGCAAAAGCTGGAATTTTTAAGCGTGATTTGTGGCCGTTTCATCATCACGTCTTCATCGGTATAAGGAAACCGCTCGCAGTCAGATGGGCGAACCTCGTAAATACTGCAATAATTATCTGGCCCGAGAAAGGCACAGGGCGTGGACCGCATCACGTAATCACCATCTTCATCAACCATCAGATATTCATTGATCAAATCGCCGTCCTTCATTTTCAGGTGCCGTGCGATCCTTTTGATATCGGGGGTTTTAAAACGGGGTGAATATCCTTTGCAACAATTGCCACATTCAAGGCAATCAATTTTACTAAATGCCTCTTCATGCAGATCCGGCAAAGCTTTCAGCACTTCATTTTTTTTTGCACGGGACAGAAAATTTTTATATAACTTTTGATGCTCGGCTGTTTTCTTTTCCCAGTTTTTTAATAATGGATCCTGCATAGATGCCTGCGAAGGTATTAGTATCTATTGGTTTTGACACCAAGATTTGTCAACAGGAACAAACAAGATATCTAAAAAAAATTGGAAGCCCTGGCAACAGCTCCTCTTAAAAAATCGCCGTCAATGACCAGTAATTTGACGCCTGTTTGTGTAATGCTTCGATGGGAACTCTTGTTATCCGACACCACGTAACTCATTCCTGCGGTTAACTTTACCGGGGTGCCATCGCTCAGCTCACTGGTGAACTCTCCTTCGAGGAAATGTACGATATGCCCCTCGTGCACCAGTGATCGGCCAGATAACCAGCTTCGTAGTCAACACGCCGGATCCTCCATCCCTCAAATTGAATGGTTTTCCAGGTACAATGACTTTTTTCACCCGAATGCCTCGTGTCGTGTAATAGATCCCAGTTGATGGATTGAAAAGATATCGGTTGCATCCCTAAAGTACAGGTTGCTAAAACCCTTCAAAATAGTTTTTTACAATAGGTAGTTATTGCCGGGCAAGATGTATGTGCGGGAAGATTAAGGAATGTTTTCCGGGGAGTATTCGCCATATGACTCCTGCGCTTCACCCGGGTGATGTTGCATCCTGAAAGCCTGTATCAGGATCGCCACTCCCGTAAATGCAATGCCGATCCATGCTGCATTCACAATGGCCGGGTGGTAGGCCGGCAGTTCCTGCTGTTTCCTGATAATCCCCCATAAGGCCCATAACACCACTATGGAAAAAATGATGTTATTCCTGAAAAAGATCATAAACATGCTGATAAAAATTGCAGCTCCGATCATGAGAAGGGTCCAGGATGCAGCATTGAATCCCCAGCGCTGCCAATTGATACTGCTGAGGTAAACAGCGGTATTCGCGATGGTGGCAATACTGATCCACCCAAGGTAAATGCTCAGGGGTGCCTGGGTTAACAATTTGTCTGAAAACCTGCTTGTTGATTTATGAATACCAAGTCTGCTGTGAATTACAATAAGGCTGATCAACTGTACTGATATAAAAATTTCTGAAAGACCTAATTGTTGTCTTGTCCAAACGTACAACCAGGCTGCGGTTGCAAGGTTATTGATGATAAACCAGGCGCCCATCCCCGACAAGGTGCAGTCGGCCTGCCAATAGGGCCTCTTTAAGAAACTGATAACGATGTGATAAATTGTCATCAGTAGGAGTGCCACGTAAATCACCCCCCAGATTGCGAACGTGCTGCCCGCAGGAGTGAACAATGTGGGGTGAAGATTGGACACTTCTGCCACATCTAAATCATTCATCCATTTAAACTGGCTACTCACAGCCATCAATATGTGCAGTGCCAGTGCAACAAAATTTGCGATTGCCAACAGCCGGATGCTTTTTGTACGTATCGAAGTCATGAGAAAACAGGTGTTAATTTCATGCCAGAGCGCCAATGTTTACGAAGGCAGGTCTATTTACTTAACACAACATGTAAATCCACTGTTTGGTTAAAAACCTTTTAGAACTATCGACCGGAACATGTTATCCGCTGTTTGTTCACATCTGTTCAGAACCCGGCACGCCGAGGCTTTTTTGACCTTAATCATATTAACTTTGCAGCGAAAATTTTCAACCGACCACTACTTATGAATCTCTTCGAAAAACAACAGCACGAATTTACAGAACGGCATATTGGACCAAATGAACAGGAAACCGCGGAAATGCTCTCCACCATTGGCATCTCGTCCCTGGAAGAATTGATCAGTAAAACAATTCCGGATAGTATCCGGATTAAAGATACGCTCCCACTTCCGGCAGCGATGAGTGAATACGAGTACCTGTGCCAGTTAAAACTGGTTGCCTCAAAAAATAAAGTATTTAAAAACTATATCGGACAAGGCTATTTTGATACCATTACTCCGAGCGTTATCCTGAGAAATGTGTTCGAAAATCCGGGTTGGTATACACAATACACACCTTACCAGGCGGAGATTTCGCAAGGCAGACTGGAAAGCCTGCTCAACTTTCAAACGATGGTAAGCGACCTTACTGCCCTGCCGATTGCAAACGCAAGTTTGCTTGACGAAGCTACCGCTGCAGCAGAGGCCATGAGTATGTTGTTTAACCACAAGAACAGGGACACAGATCACATTACAGCACCTAAATTTTTTGTTGATAAGCAAGTGTTGCAACAAACGCGGGATGTATTAATGACACGGAGCGCCCCTATCGGGATCGACCTGGTGTTTGGTGATTTTGCGTCGGTAACCATTGACGATAGCTTCTTTGGCGCCCTGGTTCAATATCCCGCCAGTAACGGCTCGGTTAATGACTACAGAAGTTTTATTGAACAGGTTCATGCTGCAAATGCTCAGGTAGTGATGGCTACTGATCTTTTGGCCCTTACTTTATTGGTTCCCCCGGGAGAACTGGGTGCAGATGTGGCCATCGGCTCCGCACAGCGATTTGGCGTTCCGATGGGATTTGGCGGACCGCATGCTGCTTTCTTTGCAACCAAAGATGATTTCAAAAGAAATATTCCAGGACGAATTATAGGTGTTAGTATTGATGCCTCCGGCAGACGCTGTTTACGTATGGCGCTGCAAACAAGAGAACAACATATCCGCCGCGAAAAAGCCACCAGTAATATTTGCACCGCACAGGCCCTGCTTGCAAATATGGCGGCGCTGTACGCAGTTTACCATGGACCTGATGGGTTAAAGAATATCGCTAAAAGAGTGAGCGTATTGGCGAAAACCCTCAGTGATGAATTGAGCGAACTCGGTTTTGAAAACCAGCATACATCTTTTTTCGATACAGTAAGCATCCTTGTAAAGGATGCTACAATTATAAGGGAACTTGCAGAGACGAAGGAGTTAAATTTTCACTACGAAGGAAACCAGGTAAGTATTTCAGTTGATGAAACCACCGGCCAAAAGGACATCCTGAATATTCTTGACATCTTTGCCACTTCTCTAAATATTGACACAGTAAGTGCAGTATTTGACGCAGATGCATCGCTCGACAACATTCCTTTTCATTTAACCAGGACGTCGCCCTTTCTGCAGCACCCTGTATTTAACACACATCGCAGTGAAAGCGAAATGATGCGTTATTTAAAATTCCTGGAGAACAAGGATCTTAGCCTAAATACTTCGATGATCAGCCTGGGAAGTTGCACCATGAAGTTGAACGCTGCAACTGAACTCATGCCGGTTAGCTGGCCGGAGTTCAGCAAGCTCCACCCATTTGCCCCGGCAACCCAAACCCTCGGTTACCAACAGATCATCAAGGAACTGGAAAACTATTTGAGTATCATTACCGGGTTTGCAGCTACCTCTTTGCAGCCCAACAGTGGGGCGCAGGGAGAATATGCCGGGCTGCTGGCGATACGCAGATATCATATTGACCGCGGCCAGGGCCATCGTAACGTGGTGTTGATACCGGTATCTGCCCATGGAACGAATCCTGCGAGTGCTGTTATGGCCGGTTTAAAAGTGGTGGTGACCAAATGTGATGAGGCTGGAAATATCGATGTGCAGGATTTGAAAGAAAAAGCAGCCGCACACAAGGATGACCTGGCGGCGTTAATGGTCACATACCCTTCCACCCACGGTGTATTTGAAGAAAGTATACGTGAAATATGCGACACGATTCACGAGTTTGGTGGCCAGGTTTATATGGATGGTGCCAACATGAATGCCCAGGTTGGCTTAACAAGTCATGGTTTGATCGGGGCTGATGTATGTCACCTTAACCTGCATAAAACCTTCGCCATTCCCCATGGTGGTGGCGGTCCGGGAGTAGGCCCTATTTGCGTAGCAAAACAACTGGCCCCCTATTTACCGGGCAACATATTAGAAGGTACCGGTGGGGCAGTTTCTGCAGCGCCTTATGGCAGCGCCAGTATATTACTGATCAGCTATGCCTACATTCGTTTATTAGGCGCTCAAGGAGTACGCCTGGCAACCGAATATGCGATCCTGAATGCCAACTACATGAAGGCAAGGTTAAAAAATCATTTCAGAATATTGTATAGCGGAAGAAATGGCACGGCAGCTCATGAGTTTATCGTTGATCTTCGTCCTTTTAAAGTGAGTGCGGGGATCGAGGCAGAAGATGTAGCCAAAAGGTTGATGGATTACGGATTTCATGCACCTACCCTTTCCTTCCCTGTTGCAGGTACTTTGATGATTGAACCAACCGAAAGTGAAGACAAACATGAAATAGATCGTTTCTGCGACGCGTTGATCAATATTCATGAAGAGATAAAAGCGATTGAGGAAGGAAGTGCTGATAAAAAAGATAATCTTTTGAAAAATGCACCTCACACGCAACTTGTAATTTGTGCAGATGAGTGGAATCGCAGCTACAGTCGCCAGCAGGCCGCATTCCCGTTACCTTTTGTGGCTGAGAAAAAGTTTTGGCCCAGCGTTAGCAGGGTTAACAACACACATGGAGACAGGCACCTGGTGTGTACCTGCGAACCGACAGAGAGTTATATGGAGACTGCGGGAAACTAAATGCGGAACCGGCCCGGTTCACGACCTGATTGCTGACCGACTTGATGGAAAGCTGGTGATTATTTTTGGCTATCACGCCATTCATACACCCAGGTACTTTGAATCATTTCCAGGTGACCTTCATTACTTTCTTCTGCTTTCCCGGCGAAATTAGGAATTTCCATTACCCATTTATGCAGATCGGTGAAACGGATCCTGTAAATTTTCCCTTCACCAAAATCGTCCCCGAAACGTTCATATAATTTCATGGCGATATCTTCATAGTCGTTCCAGTGAATGGGTGGTTCAAAAGTCATAGATGCGTTTTTACAAAAAATATGATAATAGAATGGAATGCCTGCGGCATTTTGTCTTGAATAGCATTATTCGCCCAGGAATTGTGTCTGGTCAGGAAGGCGTACAACAATTTCACCATCGCCTTCCAGCAGTACACATTGACATCCGAGCCTGCTGTTTAGCCGGGGGTTAATGGCCCGGTCGATAAAGTCTTCTTCCCTGTCACTCAGTTCTTCCACCAGGTCTTCTCCCTGTTCTATGTATAAGTGGCAAGTACTGCAGGCGCAAACCCCGCCACAGTTGTGGTGCAGCTCGATATCGTTTTTCAGGGCAACTTCTAATAACGACTGACCGTCTTCAATTCCCGACAATGTTACCGGCTCCAATCCTTTCTGTTCAAACTTATAAGTTATCGTATACATAGTGCAAAATTCGGGTTGCAAACCTACAGTAGAATTACCATATCAGGAAAACTATCGTTCAAAACTTAAAAAAGGTGGTATAAGGCGCAGAATTTTCGGAGGAAAGTGTTCTTTGCCACAGACCATTTGTTTTGGAAAATTGAAATGCCTATTTTTCCGTCTTATTTCAATTTTCGCATATGAAAAAGACTTTCGTTCTGGTATTGTTGGGTACTGTATTGTTGCTGTCCTGTGGCGGAGGCCAGCAAGAAAAACAGGGGGTTAACATGGTGAAAGATACGATTGTGGCTACCCCCGTTGTTAACACAAAAACAGAAAGTATGCGGCCCCCGATCATCAATATCACTGATACGCTATCAGTAAAACGTTTGATCATTTATATGAAAGACAGTGCTGCAACGGCTGAACGTATCGCATTAAAGCTTCCTGAGATCCTGGGTTTTAAACTGGATGCTGTGATTAAGAAAAACAAACTCACAGCGATGGGTAGGCCAATGGCCTGGTATAACAACAATAAAGCTCCTTTTTTCTTTGAAGCCGGTATTCCTGTTGATAAAAGGCCGGCCCGGCTACCATCCAATGTGTATGTACGGGAAACCGGGACAGACAGTGTGACTGTTGCCCATTTTTATGGTAATTACCAGCAGTTACCGATGGCCTATGAAGCGCTGGAGAATTGGTTGAAAGACCATAATAAAACACTTCATGGAAAACCTTATGAAATTTACGTGGATGATCCTTCGGAGAAGGATGGAAAAATGAAAGATCCGTATAAGGTTCAGACAGACGTTGTATTTCCCTGGAAATAAGTAATGCTTTGGGACTATGCGGGATCGCCCTTATTGATGACCCGGCTTCAGGCGATATTTTATTCAATCAATTTGTTACGCATACCGTACATGATCAGGCCGCCAATGGTTTTTGCATTCACTTTCATTTTCATGTTCTGCCGGATGGTTTCTATGGTTCGTGGGCTAAGGAAAATTATTTTTGATATTTCCTCGGTCGTTTTGTCTTCAGATAGCAGTTTTAATATCTTCAATTCTTTTTCATTAAAATTTACAATGGGAGTATTTCCGTAATGTTGACGTACATTTTTACGTTGCAAAAGTTTCCCCATCACAGCCCGGTTAACGAGGTCATTAAAATAAAAATCGTCGTTCATGCAGGTGAGTATGGCATTGTAAATCTCCTCGGGGTCCGTTGTTTTGGTCAGGTAGGCATTGGCGCCCATTTCCATCATTTTGCTGATCATTTGCTGATCGTCGTACATTGTTAGTACGATGATCTTCACGTCTTCGTACTCTTTTCGGAGTAATTCGATTGCGTTAATCCCGTCTATTTCTGGCATCCGTATGTCCATCAGGAGTACATCCGGCTTTTTGATCGTCATCTTATGCATGAGATCTTTTCCGTCTTCAGCTTCCCATAGCATTTTCAGGTTTTCTTTACCCGAAAGAGCCATTTTGATCCCATCCCTGAAAATTTTATGATCGTCAGCTATAGCAAGTTTAATGAGATATTCCGCGGTATTGGCCATTCCAGAATCGGGTTGTTGTTTTGGCATTATTTCGGGTTTAAAATTAGTCATAAATCGCTAGTGACGGGTTCGGTTCCCAGGTTAAGTTTTCAACAAATCCACAATGGATTTGACCAGGCGGTACGTAATTGTACTCATTACAACGATCAAGGCGCCTCATTTATTGCGTACAAACCCCAAGTGTTTCCGATGGGATATACAGGGATAATTACGCGACAAAAAGTAATTACAACAAGTCCAAAATCGGGTATTTCTGCTGATGCTTCACTTATTGCAAGCTGGTATCTTTGACTAGTTGACCGGTGATAGAGTTTACTTGATCGTTTCGTAAAATCATTCATCCAATCCTTTTAAAAGCCAGCAGGCACCTTGGTTTACTGCTAAAATTATTTTGCCTAGCTTCAACACCGGTCAACATTTTTTTGCCCGTTTTTATCTTTATCCAACTGAATTTTTGAGTTTATACGCCTTTTTTAAAACCGTGATATGCGCTGGAAACTTCAGGCTGTCCGCCCCCACCTCAATTACCTTCGACACTCACTTACGTAACTCTACGAACGTATATCCCCGGGCAAGTTAATAGTATTTTTACTATTTTCGCAAAGTAGAATTACCCTTCTTTTTTGGGGGGGTATGGTATTTTTCAATACAACTGATTGAATTTTAAATAATTACGTTTGTTTTAGCGGTAGTTTTAATATGAAACCTGTTGTTGAGATAGTGGTTTAATGTGAAGTTTGACTTACGAAACTATCAAGTAAACCTCTAAACTTACCGAAACTATGTGGAATCTTTAATGAGAAAGTAAAATTTTGAGATTGAATAAGCGTTAGTTATTTTTGATAAAAACTAACCATTATTTTACAGATCTTAATTTATACTACTTACCTGGCTGAAATTATTCCCTTTATTCTGTTTATGATCTTTTTTAAAAAGATTCATACTGCAGACATGAGGGTGTTTTTTTATTATACCGCTACGTTCGCTTTTTTTTTACTCCTTTCTCTTTTTTTTAAATTCCTACTTAACGATGCCAAACACCAACTTTTAGTAAATAGGATATTTTTAGTAGTAGAATTTGGTTTTTTATCTTCCTTTTATTTTCGTGTGATTATTAACGCCGTTAAACGGCTTATATTTCCGGCTGCTTTCACCTTATTTTTACTTTATTCTTTTATTGATTTTTATCTTTCTAAACCAGGTGAATTTAGTTTTATCCCTCTGGTAATCGAATGCTTCTTTTTCATAATAGTAATAGTGTTTTTTTTGTATGAAAAAGTTCGTTATGATGTTAGCAGTCCAATCTATTACATTTCTGGATTTTGGATTTCAGTTGCCTTTTTAACTTACTTTTCTGGCAATTTTTTTTTGTTTCTCTTTTCTAAATCGATGTACAAAGACTCCAATTTTAGAGCTCAATACGCCTTAATCTATAGTACAGTCACAATAATAAAAAATATTTTCTTATGCACTGCTATATTAGCAAATGCAAACCAAAATCTAAAAGAAGCCAATAACAACATCGACATCGATCTTGACTCCTTTCACCCATTACAAAAACCTACTAACCCATAACAGCAAATGATCTTCTTACAAGCAGCTGCCGGGGTTTCGGCCGGTTCAAATTACATAATGCTCCTGGGAACACTCGGCATGGTAAGCCTAACCCTCGGCATCGTGTTTTTTGTGATCTTCCATCAACGAAAAGTTACCCGCTTCAACATGGAGTTAAAAAAGATGGAAGAAGATAAACAACAAATCCTTCTCAACGCCTCCATCAAATTCCAGGAAGAAGAACGCAACAGGATCGCAGCAGACCTGCACGACGACGTAGGACCTCTGCTGGCTACAGCCCGCCTGTACCTGAATGAAAACATTGTAAACCAGGAGCCTGCCGCCCAACTTCAATCAATTTACAGCGCTAAGCAAATAATCGATGACGCCATCCAACTGATCCGAAACATCAGCCATAGCATGATGCCGCCCACCCTTAAAAATTTCGGACTCGAAAGTGCCATGAGCGATCTATTTCAGAAAATAAATGGCAGCGGAAGCCTGAATGCAAGTGTAAGATTTCACGACTACCGAAACCGCATTAAACTCGAGCAGGAACTTCACATATTCCGCATTATCCAGGAATTGGTCAACAACATCATGAAACACAGTAATGCCGGGTTTATTCATCTCACCCAAAACGCAAACGCCACTCATAGTTACTTCCGCCTTCACCATGATGGTCAAGGCATCATCCAGACTGAATTTGACAGGCTTAACCATACATCCGCCGGACTAGGACTGAAAAATATTGCCAGCCGCGTGAAAGTATTAAATGGAAGAATTTTGTTTGAGATCGATCCCAGTCATACTTACTACAAAGTAACCATTGAAGTACCAAAGGAAACAGCTTATTAAGCCTGCTGATTGCCAAATCTGCAAACCAGCAACAGATCAAAACATATAATCAGCAGATGTGTCCGGCAGGCTGATTTTCCTTACATTTGTTTATACTGCGTTCTTATGGATCAAATTAAAGTAGCCATTGCTGATGATCATCAAATCTTCCGGAAGGGAGTGATACTTTCAATGCGCCCATACACCAACATCAAATTTGTTTCCGAAGCTGAAAATGGCGCCGACCTCCTCGAAAAAATAAAAGACACTGAGCCGGATGTAGTGCTCTGTGATCTTAAGATGCCTGTAAAAGACGGCATTGATACTACCAAACAAATCACGAAGGAATTTCCCAAAATAAGGGTAATCATTCTTACCATGTACGAAGATGAACGTTTCGTGGGACACCTGATGGATTGTGGTGCAGCAGGCTACCTCCTTAAAAGCACAGAACCGGCCGAAATCCGTAAAGCCGTTATGGAAGTAATGCGGACCGGTTTCTACCTGAACCCGTTTGTAAATAAAGTACTGATCAAAAAAAATTACAGCAAACAAAAGTTTAACCCTTCACTCAGTTCGGAAATTGTTATCAGCGACAGGGAAAAGGAAGTACTTACCCTTGTTTGCATGGAATACACGGCGGCTGAAATTGCCCAGAAAATGGAGATCAGTTCAAGGACTGTCGAAGCGATAAAAGATAGGTTGATGGAAAGATTCGGTGTAAAAAACTCTGTCGGGCTCGTTTTTTATGCGATGAAAAATCAATTAATTGAATAAACTAAGCTTCGATAATCTCAATCAATCCCAGGCTTCTCGTCACAATAAATACACAACGCTTTCCACCGAAAGCTTCCGAGTAAAACTCGGGCAAACTATGACACCCTTTTTCTTCGTAATGTCTTTTTACCTCATCAAACTCGTGTACCCCACAACGATAGCCAGTGTGATAAATCGTGATGTTTTTCGAAAGCCATTTATGTAAAATCCTGTTGCCTCTTCCCGGCTCAACCAGTTCCGTTAATACTGCACCTTCTGTCTGCTCCACAAAAGTGATCGTCACCTGTTGGGAAGCAATTTCAATGCTGTCATAAACCCTGAAAGGTTTTCCATGCAACATTTCATTTTCCTGCAACCAGGCTGCGGTATCAACAGTCAAAAATCCGTAATGGTGTAAAACGAGCTGCATGCAGGTATTGAACTAAAAAAGTCCGAATAAAGTAGAATCTATTTTATTGATGATCTGTCCAAAATGCTCTTCATTCTCAGCAAACTTGTTACTATCTGCATTAATGATCAACAAGGGCCCCTCCTTGTAGTGCTCGATAAATTTTTCGTAGTATTCATTTAATTTTTTCAGGTAATCCAACCGGATATTCTCCTCGTACTCACGCCCTCTTTTTTGTATCTGGGCCACCAGTGTTGGTACCGAGGCCTTCAAATAGATCAGCAGATCCGGTGGCTGCACCATCGATTTCAATGTTTCAAAAAAACGGTAGTAGTTATCGAAATCCCGTTTTCCCATCAAACCCATATCATGAAGATTCGGCGCAAAAATATTCGCATCCTCATAGATCGTACGATCCTGTATCACCGTTTCTGTGCCCCGGTGAATTTCCAGTAACTGGTTCAGGCGGCTGTTTAAAAAGAATATCTGCAGGTTAAAACTCCACCTCGGCATATCCTCGTAAAAATCATTCAGGTAAGGGTTGTGATCCACATCCTCAAATTGCGGAATCCATTTGTAGTGCTTGCTCAGCATCTCTGTTAAAGTGGTCTTGCCAGCCCCGATATTTCCTGCAATTGCAATGTGCTTCGGTTTTTTCGTTTTAGCCATCTCCCGTGATCCGCTCAATGGCGGAGGATTTTAATAATTAGAAATGTATTAGCAGTGTTTTTCCTAAGGACTGAAACCAAATAAAAAATGAATGTAGGCAATCTTTAAAACATCACAAATAATAATGTAACTGCGGCAAGTGATACCGGAAAGTCTTAATAATTCAGCCCGATCGCATCCCTCACCAGGGCCATAGTTTCACGGGCACTCTTCCTTGCCTTTTCCGCACCCTTTTCCATCACCTCTTTCAGGTAACGTTCATCATTAAGGATCGCATTTACCTTATCACGGATCGGTGAAATAAAGCCCACCATATCTTCTGCCAATTGTTTTTTCATATCTCCATAGCGGATTGAACACTGGTTATAATCATTGTTGAATTTCTCAATCACATCTGGTTTACTCACCAGTTTCATGAGTCCGAAAATATTTTCAATATAGTCCGGTTTAGCAGAGTCCGGCGTTGTAGGTCCACTATCCGTTTTTGTTTTCATCACCTTTTTCCTGATCATATCATCTTCGTCAGCCAGGTACAAGGTGGCCATCTGGTTCTCACTTTTACTCATCTTTCCGCTACCATCAAGACTCGGCACTTTCACCAGCTCAAGGTTATAATTGAAAGCCACCGGCTCCGGGAAAACTTCTCCATACCTGTGATTAAACCGGTTTACAAAATTTCTCGCCATTTCAAGATGTTGCTCCTGGTCTTTTCCAACAGGAACAAACCGGGCCCGGTGAAGAATAATATCTGCTGTTTGCAGAACGGGATATGTCAGCAGTCCTGCATTTACGTTATCAGGGTGTTGTCTTGCTTTATCCTTAAAGGTGACCGTTTTTTCCAACTCACCTTTATAGGCAAGCATATTTAAATAAAGGTAAAGTTCGCTGGTTTCATACACATGGCTCTGGCAGTACAGCGCCACTTTTTCCGGGTCAAGTCCACAGGCTATATTCTCCGCCAGCACACGATGCACATGCTGCTTTAATTCTTTTGTATCAGGGTGGGTGGTTAACGAATGCAGATCAGCTACCATGAAATAACATTCAAAATCTTCCTGCATCTTCACATAGTTTCTGATGGCTCCAAAATAGTTACCCAGGTGAAGAAAACCGGTTGGCCGGATGCCGCTCATTACAATTTCTTTCTTGCTGCTCATAAGGGTGGCGAAGATAGGGAAATTGTACTTTTTTGACATTGATTTGTAACAGGCTTCCAGCTGCCCGCACATGTATCCTAAAACGCATAAAGCCATTTATCCAATATTCTGCTCATCTGCACCTAAAGCTTTATTTTTGTTGAATGAATGTAAATAATGAGTTGGTGGACAAGCTGGCACACCTCGCAAGACTGCAGTTCAACGACGAAGATAAAGCCTCGATCAGAGCCGACCTGGAGCGGATGATCCAATTCGTGGAAAAACTGAATGAGGTTGATACCACCGGCGTTGCGCCGCTGTTGCACATGAGTGAAAATGTGAACATATTAAGAGCGGACGAAGTGCAGGGAAGTATCAGCAGGATGGAGGGACTGAGAAATGCGCCTGTGCAGGACGGCGTTTTTTTTAAGGTTCCTAAAGTGATCAAAAAAAATTAACCAGCGGCAAAAAGAGCCTGGCTTTCTACCCAGCCGATCAGCCATAAATTACAATTACAGCATGCAGGGAATCATCCATCTTAACAACATTTGCAAAAGTTATTACCTGGGCAAACAGGAATTACCCGTATTAAAAGGCATTAATCTTGACGTATACAAGAATGAATATGTTGCATTGATGGGACCTAGTGGTTCCGGGAAATCAACATTAATGAATATCCTGGGATGCCTCGACTCCCCTACCCGTGGTAACTACGTGTTAAATGGAAAGGATGTGAGCCGCATGCCCGACAATGATCTTGCTGAAGTTCGAAACAAAGAGATCGGGTTTGTGTTCCAGCAATTTAACCTGCTTCCAAGATTAACGGCCGCTGAAAATGTGGCCCTGCCACTTATCTATAGCGGCATTACTAAAAAAGAAAGAATGGACCGGGCAATGACTGTACTTTCAAAAGTTAAACTGGATGACCGCAGTCACCATAAGCCGAATGAGTTGAGTGGCGGACAATGCCAGCGGGTAGCGATCGCAAGGGCGCTCATCAACAACCCGTCCATCATTTTGGCAGATGAACCCACCGGCAACCTCGACTCAAAAACCTCCTACGAAATCATGGATATTCTTGGGAAAATTCACAGCGATGGTAACACTGTGATTTTGGTTACCCATGAAGAAGACATTTCCAATTTTGCCCACCGGATCATCCGGCTGAAAGACGGGCTGGTAGAGACAGACAGAACCAATCAAAATCCTTCAGTGATAGCAATGCCTGCCTGACCTTGTGTCCGCAGCGAAAAGGGCATTGTTCGTGAACTCAAAAAAAATGGCAGTAAAAATTTATACAAAAACAGGCGACAAAGGCACCACCAGTTTAATCGGTGGCACCAAGGTTTCTAAAAGTCATTTGCGCATTGACTCTTACGGAACGGTTGACGAACTCAATTCGTACATTGGCCTGGCAGGCGATATGATCATCGATGTACGGAGTAAAGAGATACTGCGAAAAGTACAGGACAGGCTGTTTACCATCGGTTCGTCGCTTGCCTGCGATCCCGACAAGGAGCCCTTAATGAAGTTGCCCGACCTTAAAGAAACAGATGTAACCTTACTTGAAAATGAGATCGATCACATGAATGATATCTTACCTGTGATGAAATCTTTTATCTTACCTGGCGGACATCCGGCGGTATCCACACTGCATGTGGTGCGCTGTGTATGCAGGCGGGCTGAAAGAATATGCGTACACCTGCAGCAGGAAGATGAATTCATTGAGCCATTGGTGATACAATACCTTAACCGCCTTAGTGATTATATTTTTGTACTGGCCAGGTTTACAGGACACCTCCTGGATGTGCCTGAAATTCCCTGGACGCCGAGGCTTGGCTGATGCCTGCGTTCCGGTGTTTGCTACTGTCTGTTAGTAGTCGACAGCATCAATCATCTTTCCATCTTTCATATGCAATACCCGGTCGCTCAGGCGTGCCAGCTCATCATTGTGGGTAACAATCAAAAATGTTTGGGTAAACTGGTTGCGCAGGTCAATAAATAACTGGTGCAGTTCTTTGGCCCTTGCGCTATCCAGGTTGCCGGTGGGTTCATCTGCCATGATAATAGAAGGTTTATTGATGAGCGCCCTGGCAACAGCCACCCGTTGTTGTTCACCACCTGATAGCTGTTGCGGTTTATTTTCCAGCCGGTCGCCCAACCCCAATGTTTGTAATATTTCCGTAGCGCAGGCAAGTACTTCTTTTTTTTTGCGCCCGGCCACCCAACCGGGAATGCATACGTTTTCCAGGGCAGTGAACTCTGGGAGCAAATGATGAAACTGGAAAACGAAACCGATATGCCGGTTCCTGAAAGCTGCCAGCTTGCTGCCTTTCAGCTTTTCAACCGGCTGCCCGTCGAGGATCACCGACCCGCTGTCGGCTGCATCCAGTGTTCCCAAAATATGCAGTAAGGTGCTTTTACCGGCGCCGGAGGAACCAACAATGCTTACGATTTCTCCCTTGTTGATGTCAATATCCACCGACTGTAAAACAGGCAGTGTACCATAGTTTTTCCTGATATCCCGGGCAACAAGCATGCTGTAAAATATTTGAGAAATTAATACGTTCAATTAAAACACCGGCAATATATTGATTCTTGTTTTATCAAAAGTTAATGAATCCAAAAACACATTTGGTAAATTCAATCAAACTTCTACATTTGCAAAAAATTAAACCGAGAAACCATGTTCTGGACACTTGAATTAGCTTCTCACCTGGAGGATGCACCCTGGCCGGCAACTAAAGATGAGCTGATTGACTATTCAATCCGCAGTGGCGCACCAATAGAGGTGATTGAAAATCTTCAGGAACTGGAAGATGAAGGAGGCGATGTGTATGAAAGCCTTGAAGATATCTGGCCTGATTACCCCAGCCAGGAAGATTTCTTTTTCAATGAAGACGAGTATTGATCGCATCACCCGGCACAGCGCCGGTGTATAAAATTATAGAACCACCAGTTTTGGTGGTTTTTGCTTTTACCGGCTAAATAACGGCTGTTGCTCCGCATGAACGTTGTTCAGGCTGCGGTACACATCCATCAACTTTAAAACCGCACTCCTGCCCGCATCAGCAAGATCAAGCGAATATTCGTTTACGTAGAGATTAATATGCTGTCGCATTACCACTTCACTCATTTCCTGCGCATGCTCTTTTGTAAAATTGCTTAAATCCGGGTACTGCTGAAATGCAAATTCCACGCTCTTCCTGATCAATGCGTCCACTTCGGCATGTAATTCCTTTGGAATGCTTCTCCGGATCACGATGCCTCCCAGGGGAATGGCATTGTTTGTTTCAGACTCCCAGTATTCCCCCAAATCAATCAATTTCGTGAGTCCTTTTTCAGCGTAGGTAAACCTGTTTTCATGAATGATCACGCCCAATCCTTTACCCGACAAAACAAAATCCTCAATCTCGTCATACCGGAGAAATACCTTATTCTTTGCGCCCGGGTATGCCAGTGAAAACAAAAGATGAGCAGTTGTATTTTCACCAGGAATAGCAATAAGCTTTTCATTTACTTCCTGCGCGGCTATTGAATTTTGTGCTATCAACAAAGGGCCTACGCCCCTCCCCAGTGCGCTGCCGCTGTTGAGGAGCGAGTATTCTGCCAACACCAGTGGCAATACGCCGTAACTGATTTTCGTGATATCGAGCTTACCCTCCAATGCCCACCTGTTCAGCGTCTGCACATCTTCCATCACAGGCTCAAACCCGAGGCTGCCGGTCTCAATCTTCCTATTGACCAGCGCATCGAAGATAAAAGTATCGTTGGGGCAAGGCGAAAAACCCAGGGTAAACTTCATATTGATAATTTATTGATGCATAATAAAACCCGGCTGCTATTGAGCAGGTGTTGGTTGAAAGGATAACAATTGCTGCAGCTCTCTGTTCAGATTATCCACAGCTTCCTTCATTTTCCATTTTGCCTTATCTCTTTCTCCAACCTCATTACTGACCGTTCTCACCTGTAAAAAAGGCACCTCCTGTTGCAGGCAGACATAGTGTAACGCGGCGCCTTCCATGGTTTCAATATGTGGAGCAAATGCGTCGATCAACTGCTGTTTTTGCAACACGCTGTCACTTACTTTATTGATGGTAACGGACTTAACCACTTTTAAAGCGGTGGTCGCCAGCAATGGGTGAGGATTGATCAGCCATCCATCTGCGTAAGGAAAATGGTTTTTCCCAGCGAAGCCGGCATCGAAAACCGAAGTAAACCGGCCTGATTCCTCCATGCCTATATCGCCCCAGGCATCATACTTCACTAATACTGTTTCCCCGGGCCCGATTGCCTCGTAGCTGAAACTGCCGGCAATGCCAGCCTGGATCACAAGACCAGGCTTTGAGGCTAAAAGACGGGTGGTTAATAAATAAGTGGTGGAAACAGGCCCGATGCCGGTTATCAACACATCAACCTGGTGCTGGTTCGCTAAAAAACCGTTCTGCTCAAGAACTTTAAGGGTGGACTCAATTTCAAAGGTGGTAGCCGCGGTAAGTAAAATCTTCATCCGGCAAAATTCGGGGGAAATAAAGGCCTCGCCAAGTTTTTAAGGCAGACTTTCCTTTTTCGGCGGCAAGCGGTTAACTTTGCCGAAATTTTTTAAAGCGGGCATGGTTTACATTACGAGGATAGAACATTTTAATGCGGCACACAAGCTTTACAACCCTGCATGGACCAGGGAACAGAATGATGCGGTATTCGGCAAATGTGCGAATGACAACTGGCATGGACACAATTTTGAGCTGCATGTAACCATTAAAGGTGAGCCTGACCCCAACACCGGATTTGTGTATGATGTAAAGCGCCTGAGCGTAATTGTGCAGGAGCATGTGATCGAAAAACTCGACCACAAAAACCTTAACATGGATGTGGATTTTATGGCTGGCAAGTTATGTTCCATCGAAAACCTCGTGATCGGCATCTGGCAACAACTGCTCCCCCATATGCCAGACGGTGTTCAATTGCACAGCCTGCGGCTTACTGAAACTCCCCGTATATTCGTAGAGTATTTTGGAGATTGATTCCGGGTGGGTGAACAATTTGTATGATTAAATGTAATTGCTATCTCTATAAGGGTTGATTTGAACAGCAAACTTCTGTTTCGACCACCCAGGACCGTTAGCTGTTAACAACAGCACATTAAAAACGGCGAAATGATTTTTTTCGAATATTTATTATGACAAACAAAGTGTCGGTATACAGGAAGGAACATTTTAATGCAGCTCATCGGCTTCACAACCCGCTTTGGGATGATGAGGTAAATAAAAAAGTGTTCGGCAAATGCAACAATCCTCATTTTCACGGACACAATTATGAACTCATTGTGAAACTCACGGGGGTTCCTGATCCCGCCACCGGTTATGTATATGATTTAAAGTTGCTGAGCGACCTGGTACGACATAATGTGCTGGAAAAATTCGATCACAAAAACCTTAACCTGGATGTTCCTGAATTTATAGACCTGAATCCAACGGCAGAAAACATTGTGGTGGTGATATATGAATTACTGAGGAACAAAATAGACGCTCACCTTGAGTTACAGGTGCGGCTTTACGAAACCGAAAGAAATTTTGTAGAATACCCTGCCGGTTAACACCGGCTTCGATTATCAATAATATCCACCCTCATTTCATCAACGGCAACTGATAACAACAAAAGAAATACATGGCTTATAAAAAAATTGACCAGTACGACGAACAGGTTACACAGGCCCTGGTAAAAAATTATAAAGAAACCCTGCAGTTGCTGGGGGAAGACGCCGACCGTGAAGGCCTGCAAAAAACGCCGGAACGATTGGCCAAAGCGATGCAGTTTTTAACACAAGGCTATGAGCAGGATGCCAATGCCATACTGAATTCTGCGAAGTTTCATGAAGATGTGAGCGAGATGATCATTGTGAAAGACATTGAACTTTACAGCATGTGCGAACATCACATACTTCCATTTTACGGTAAAGCACATGTGGCGTATATTCCTAACGGTTATATCACCGGGCTGAGCAAAATTGCACGGGTGGTGGATGTGTACAGTCGCCGCCTGCAGGTACAGGAAAGGCTCACGCACCAGATCCTTAACTCCATTAAAGAAACACTCAACCCGCTGGGAGTAGCCGTTGTAATTGAAGCTTCGCACCTGTGTATGATGATGCGGGGTGTTCAAAAACAAAATTCAGTTACTACCACCTCCGCTTTCTGGGGAGAATTTGAAAAGAATGAAACCCGCAGTGAGTTTGTAAAACTGATCAGTGCCAGGCTTCATTGATCCCAGGTGGTCAAAATTTTTTCCAGCCGGCCTCTCAAACAGGTTTATCGTAATACCCGGAATGCCATCCCCGTATAACTTCACTTTTAACTTTCGGAACAAATAAATAAGTTTGCCCTGTTGAAAAATCGGCAAACCAAAACCAACCATTATGGCACACGCATACATTTTTCCAGGTCAGGGATCCCAATTCAGTGGAATGGGAAAAAATTTATATGACAGCAACGGGCTGGCAAAACAACTTTTTGAACAGGCCAATTCAATAGCAGGCTTCTGCATTTCAGATATCATGTTTTCAGGAACTGATGAGGACCTCAAGCAAACCAATGTTACCCAACCGGCGGTATTTCTCCATTCAGTGATCGCTTTTAAAACATCTGTAACAGGTACGCCAGGCATGGTGGCTGGCCATTCGCTGGGCGAATTTTCAGCACTTGTTGCCAACAACACGCTGACCTTTGAAGATGCATTTAAGCTGGTTAGCATCAGGGCTGCAGCCATGCAGAAAGCCTGCGAAATCAACCCGTCCACCATGGCTGCGGTGCTGGCACTTGCTGATGAAAAAGTGGAAGAAGTTTGTGCCAAAGTACAGGCCGAAACCGGCGAGGTTGTGGTAGCTGCCAATTACAATTGCCCGGGGCAACTGGTGATCAGCGGGTCGATAAAAGGAATTGAGATTGCCTGTGAACAAATGAAGGCTGCCGGCGCTAAAAGAGCCCTGGTATTGCCGGTGGGCGGAGCATTTCATTCGCCCCTGATGTTGCCGGCCAGGGAAGAACTGGCTGCTGCAATTGAAACCACGGTTTTTAACACGCCTTCCTGCCCGGTGTACCAAAACGTTGTAGCCAAAGCAGTAACGGATCCATCAGCAATAAAAAACAACCTTATTCAGCAGTTAACCGGTGCCGTAAGGTGGACACAAAGTGTACAGGCAATGATCGGTGACGGAGCGACACATTTCACAGAAGTTGGTCCAGGTAAGGTTTTACAAGGCCTGGTGCAAAAGATCAATAAGGAAATGCAGGTGGATGGAGTAAGCTGACCACCTGAAAGCAGCGAACATAGTCAATCGAAAATCCGTGATTGGATCATGGATTCATTATACTATCTGTCATCCGCAGGTAAACGGTTTTCAACCGCGGGTAGGTGCTCAGCATCTTCAGGTGTTTATCCAATGTGGTGATGTCTTTCCTGGCGGCAGGCCCTGTTTGCATATCGCAGGGAAAATGATCCCGCAACCGAACTGCAGTTTCTTCAATGAGGGGTTGCAGCATTTTAAAGTCAAGTTGTTCTTTTTCACAGTATTCAGCGGCCAGGCAAAATAAATGATTGGAAAAATTGCTGGTTACTACGGCAGCCACATGCAGTTTCAGGCGCTGCTGATCGTTGGCTACACTCACATTATCACTGATGGTTTTAGCAAATTCAATGATCCTGGCAACTGTTTCTTCATTGTTGCCATCCACCAGTATCGGTACACTTACTTCGTCAGTGTTTTCTTTGCGAAGACTTTGAAGCGGGTACAACACTCCATAGTTGTCAGATACACCCTGTAACACTTCCAGGGGAACCGCCCCAGCTGTATGCACCACTATCTTATCTCCAACATTAAAATTTTCTTTCAGATCATTGAGGGCGGCATCTGACATGGCCACTAAAAAAACCTGCGCCGTTTTATCCACTTCATTAAAATCTGCCGTGCCGGCACATCCCAGTTCATTCGCCAATATCCTTGCAGAAGCCTCGCTCCGGCTCACCACCTGTATAATTTCATGCCCGGCCTTTTTTATCGACCTCCCCAAAACCGTGGCCACATTACCGGCGCCAATGATTACGATCCTCATAGTGTTATACCTATTTTTGTGTTCATGAAAGTAACGCAAATATTAGCCATTAATTACATAAGGTTTAAATATCGGGTACTTTCCCTCATATCGGTACGTAAAACTGCGTCAATGGCGTTTACGTTATTCTGCACTCCTTTTGTAAAACCACCTAAAGTTTTGCCGGCTGTGTTCAACAACGCTGAAAAGATAACCGGCATCTTCGACGAAAAAAAAATCACCGGTTACCGTTGGAACCGGGGAGCAGCAAAAAAAGCGCTGATCCTTCATGGGTTTTCCTCAGCCGCCTGCAAGTTTCACCAATACGTGCAACCCCTCATCAACAAGGGCTATGAAGTAGTGGCTTTTGATGCGCCGGCCCATGGATCCAGTGAAGGCAAAACGATCAATGCACTTGTGTACAGTAACCTGGTGATACAACTTTCCGCACAATATGGTCCATTCAATGGATTCATCTCCCATTCCTTTGGCGGACTTGCTCTTTGCCTGGCCCTGGAAAATGCGCCTCCTCCTGCCGGCAGCAGGGTGGTATTAATAGCACCTGCCACGGAAACAAGTACGGCCATCGACAGCGCTTTTAAACTTTTTCACCTTTGCGATCCCCGGGTTCGGACAGCATTCGAGTCGATCATTACGAAACTCAGCGGCAAACCTGTTAGTTGGTTTTCTGTGAACCGCAGTATTCAACAGATAGAGGCGGAATTTTTATGGGTGCATGATGAAGATGATACCATCACCCCCTTTGCTGATGCGTTGGTAACCCGTAACAAAAACCTGCCCAACGTTCAATTTGTGATCACGCAAGGCCTTGGGCACCAGCAGATCTACAAGGATGAAACCATCAAAAATAAAGTGATCGATTTTCTTTAAACGGGCAGCGTGCGCTCCCGCTTTTTCAAGGAATTATTTTGATTTTTCAATTTTAAAGTAATATTGCAGCTACGGACTGTTGTGTGGTTGCATATTGAATTATGCTTCCGTACCTGCCCGGCAATATGCTGGCAAAGTGGGCAAAATGCAATACCACAGTCCGTTCCAAAGAAAATAAAAAGGCATTATGGCGAAAAATCTGTTGATAGTAGAGTCTCCCGCAAAGGCAAAAACAATTGAAGGTATTTTAGGAAAAGACTTTGAAGTAAAAAGCTGTTTTGGGCATATCCGTGACCTTGAGAAGAATGATATGGGTATTGATGTGTCAAATAATTTTGAACCTAAATACATCATCTCCCCGGAAAAAACAAAGGTGGTGAGCGATCTTAGGGCCCTGGCGAAAAAAAGT
>CAYVLT010000008.1:0-40677 GCA_964452405.1 uncultured Ferruginibacter sp. | reverse complement strand
CCCGGCTTTCCCAAAAACCATGAATTCCTTTTTGGTTGGTGTACTGTCCATTGTGATTGCTGTTGGCGTGCAGGGGTACATGCGAGTCGGCGATATAATGTCCCAGTTCCGCACTATTCTTCATAATGCGGCTGAAGTTCTTCTCTTTAAAAGCCGCCGTGAGCCGCTGCAGCATGATCTGCAAATGCCAGGGTACAATACCGTATTCCCTTACTGAATCTTCGCCATATTTTGCCACCGCATCTTTCCATTTCCTTGGTAATTCAGGATAAGGATACTGGCCATAATGATCAATGTCAATGTAATGGCGTGGGCCTTCCTCTGCCACTGCGTACCTTCTTTTGTCAGGATCCACCGCATGTTCTTCCAGGAAGGCGATGTTTGGTTTATACAACAACATCATTTCCGGGGGCAGCAAAAATACCGCGTAATAATTGATCTTCCGGTGTGCATAAAACCCCCAACAAAATGATTGTGTTGCCAGCAACACCAATACCACCACTAAAACAAATCGTTTCATTCCGCTAATTTATAGAAAGAAAGGTAGGATAAATATCCTTAGTAAATCTTAAAATTAGGCTAAGCATGGGGCGACATTAAACCTTCCGGTAAATTATCCATCTTACGATTGCTTTTTCTATTTTTATACCTGAAACTATGGCGCAACATTCAGATGACAAGGAACTGCTATTGCAGTTTAAAAATGCATCCACCAAAGAGCGGGCATTTACGAGTATCATTAAAAAATACCAGGAAAAACTTTATTGGCATATACGGCGCATGGTAGTGCAGCATGAAGATGCGAACGATGTGTTGCAGAATATGTTCATTAAGGTATGGAACGGGCTGGAGAATTTCAGGGAAGATAGCCAGTTGTACACCTGGCTGTACCGCATCGCCACTAATGAAAGTCTTACTTTTTTAGAACAGCAGAAAAGAAGATCGGCGGTATCACTCAGCGATATTGAAAATGGCCTGAGTGAAAAGCTGAAATCGGAAAGAGACTTTGACAGCAATAAAATTGAGTGGAAACTACAACTGGCCATGCAGCAACTGCCCGACAAGCAACGGGTGGTATTCAACCTGCGGTATTACGATGAAATGCCATATGAAGAAATGAGCCGCGTGCTTGAAACCAGTGAAGGAGCTTTAAAGGCGAGTTATCACCATGCGGTAAAAAAAATTGAAGATTATTTGTTAAATCATTAAACCCTGGCGCCTACAGCCTGTCAGTATCAACAGAATGAACAGAAATGCCGATATATTGAATGAATTGGAGCTGATCAGCCCGCTTGTGGCGGCGGTTGGTAACAACAATATATTCACCGTGCCGGAAGGTTATTTTGACGGGTTGGCAGATACCTTGCTTGATACCATCACTGCGGCCAGGTTATCTGCTGCAAGTGGCCCGCAGGATATCCCGGAAGGTTATTTTGATACCCTCGCCGGTAATATTTTGTCGAAAATTAAAGGCACTTCGGCCAATGAATTGATGGAGATTTCACCATTGTTGGCAGGTTTGAGCAGGGAAACCCCGTTCCGGGTACCGGAAAACTATTTCGATACGGTTGCCGATGAAATTACAGCGAAGTTACCGGAAGCTGTTTCAGCTGCGCTTAACGAAGCAAGGAAGGTGCAACCTTATGCGGTGCCTGACCGCTATTTTGACGAATTACCCGGCATGATACTGGACCGCATAAAAGAGCAACAAGGAGCAAAACTGGTTACCATGCCGCAACGCAGCAGCCGGTTTTTTAAATATGCAGCGGCGGCTGTATTTACAGGAATCATCAGTTTTGGTATTTATAAAGCAGGGGATAATAAGAATGATATTTCCAACCCGTCAACCACCGCCACAGCCTCGCTGAGTCCTTTAGTGGAAAAAGGCATTGCCATGGCAAACGACGAGAAGAAATTTGAAGAAACATTGGGGAACCTGAACGAGGAGGATATTGCGAAATTCCTGGAAAAAAACAATTCCGAATCTGATATGGCGGTATTATCAGCCGGACTTGATGAAAGCAGTTTGCCGGACCAGGACGAATACATCACCGATGGAGAAACGCTCAACGATTTTATTGAAAGTATTAATTTGAATAACTAAAAGATCAGAGGAAATGAAAAAGATATACCTGGTAGCAGGCTTTGTATTTTTTGCGTTTTTTGCACAGGCGCAGGATGGTACAACCGAACTATCTGAAAAAAAACAACAGGACATCCAGGCTTTGAAAATTGCCTTCATCAGTAAGGAACTTGAACTTAATCCCACAGAGGCCCAGAAATTCTGGCCGGTATATAATGAGTATGAACAGGAGCTCTCAACAGCCCTCAAGGGCAACAACGACGATATCATTGACCGGGACGAAAAGGTGCTGAATGTGCGAAAAAAATACAAAGACAGGTTCACTGATATCCTTGGGGCCCAGCGGATGAACCGTATGTATGGTGCGGAGGGTAAATTCAGGCGGCTGTTGATTAAAGCGGCACTTCAAAAACAACAGATGCGGCGCGGGCTGAGAAATAATAACCGGCCGCTTCGTAACCAATAACTTAATGTATCCTGTATAAAAAAGAAGAGGCTTTCAATGAAAGCCTTTCTTTTTATCAGTTGTTTTTCCACTTGAAAGTATTGATGATATGCTCCAGGTCGGTCTGCAAAAAGTCCTGTACCGGCTTGAGTGAATCAGCGTTAGGGGTAACATCAAAATAAAGCGCTCCGCGGATAAAGTTTTTTGTGGTGTCGCTCAAAAAAAACTGTTTTGCTGTGGCCGCATTTCCTCCCACTTTAAAAAAAACTCCGCTGATGTGATTAGGCGTGAAGATGAGACTGTCCTTGATAGAATTTGACACCACATCATTTTTGTTGGTCAATGTAAACGCATCCGTCACCATCTTATCAAATTCATTAATACCAAGTGAATCTTTGTATTTCCCATCCGGCTGCTTAATCTTATACAAGGCTTTACCCCCGATCTTTTTATAACTCAGGAAAATTCTTCCACCGAATTGCGGGAAATCAATATTGATCCAGTATGGGTTTTCAGGATTGCTGTCGAAATACGTGCTGTCCTGTATGATCCTGCTGTACACCGGGTACTCAAAACTATAAGGAAACCCTTCGCGGTCAAATTGCTGGTAGCCCCGCTTCGGTAATTCAATATTGAAATAACCTCTTTTTTTTGATACATAGGGCGAATTGCAGGAGGCGAAAAAAAGAACCGTGATCAAAGCAATTACTATTACCTGTATTTTTCTATACGATACTGACTTAAAACAAAAACAACGATACTTCATCACTACAAAATTATTGCGTTGGCTAATTATTCTTCTTCTGGTTCTCTCAGCTTGATGATCACTTTTACTTTATCGATCCGGTTCTTATTGATCTCGAGCGGAACAAATACAAAATCGCCGCTCACCACCTCGGCTTCTATTTGCGGGAACTCACCGGCAATTTCCAATACCAGCCCGGCGAGCGAGTCACTATCGCCACGCACTGTTTCAAAAGTATCGCCAGGCAATCCCATCACTTTACACACATCATTGATCATTGTTTTTCCTTCAAAGATGTAAGTGTGATCATCTATTTTCCTGTTTACTGTTTCTTCATCATCAAACTCATCCCGTATATCACCAATGATCTCCTCCATAATATCTTCCAGGGTAACAATACCTGAAGTACCTCCGAATTCATCCACCACTACGGCAAAATGAATCCGTTTGTTCCTGAACTCCTGTAGCAGGTCTTCAATCAATTTTTGTTCGTGCACAAAATAAGCAGGCCGGATGATGCTGTGCCAGTTAAAGCTGTTGTCAACTCCATCGTTCACGAAAGGCAACATATCTTTTGTGTGCAACATGCCTTCCACTTCGTCCAGGTTGTTCTTATACACCGGCAACCTTGAATAATGCAGTTCTTCTATCTTTTTCACTACATCATCAAAACTGCTGTTGTAATCGATGCCACTAACGTCGAGCCTTGTACGCATTACCTGCTTTACCGGCGTATCGCTGAACTTCCTGATTCCTTTCAGTATTTGCTTCTCTTCCATGGTGGCTTCATGCTCGGGTAGCAGGTCGATGGCGTAGTCGAGCTGACTGTCGTCGAGAAAAGATGAGTTACCGGGAGAAAACTGTTGTTCAATATTGTCACTCAGTCCTACCAGCCGCCGGCTCATGCCCAGCCTTGAACATAAACTATGAAATATCCCGATGACGATGGAGGCAGTTGAAGCAAACCAGATCTTATGATTGGTAGCCCACACTTTTGGCAACACTTCTCCAAACAGCACCAGCAAAAAAGTAACGGATAATACTTTTATCAGAAAGCTGAGCCAGAAGCTCAGGTGAAATGCCTCGAGCAATCCATCGAGTAAAATATTTGACACCAGGATGATGCCGATATTGACGAAGCTGTTGGTAATTAGCATAGAGGCAAGGAGCATCTTGGGCTGTTCCAGCAGGGAAACAATTCTTCTGAAAGCCGGCTGCTGCTTTGTTTTAAGCATATTGATGTCCTTGTAAGTGAGCGAAAAAAACGCCACTTCAGATCCAGCCACCAGGAATGAAATGATGAATAAAACGGCAGCCAGGAATATCAGGACTGCAGATGCGGCCGTAGTGATTGCCAGCAATTGAAAGTGCAGAAAGTTACAGTAATGAGTGACCGAATGGTAGTCCAAAACAATTGGTTTTAGTGAAGAATATTTTCATCGCAGCAAGTAAAAATTAACTGCCGATGAAGCTTTGGTAACATCAAAATGGCAGTCTTTCCGGCCCCTCTTCTGAATGCGGGGGCGGACTATCGTGTCCCATGTCATCAGAACCTTCCAAACCACCCACACCCGGGTTCAAATCAGCCCGCTTATCCAGCATGATCAGGTTATCGCCCACTATTTCTGTAGCAAATTTCTTATTTCCTTCTTTGTCTTCCCAACTCCGTGTTTTCAACCTTCCTTCAATATAAACGAGGCTGCCTTTGTGCAGGTACTTTTGTGCCAGCTCAGCGAGGCCGCGCCACAACACCACGGTATGCCACTCTGTTTGAGAGATCAGTTTGCCGCTTCTGTCTTTATATGTTTCTGTGGTAGCCAGTGAAAACTTCGCCACAGCAATATTTCCCTCCAGGAATTGCATGTCGGGATCCTTGCCCAGATTTCCTATCAACATTACCCTGTTTACCCCTCTCATAATTTATGATTTTGTTATTCACCTGTTGCTAAAACAAATTTAAAGATACTGTTTTATCTTTTAAATAACTGCTGATAAATTTTGGAAAGGGAAGGCTGTTAATACCTGATATTTCAAGGCTCTCATAGCCATTTATTGTTAAAGGTTTCTTAAGTGTAACCTGTATAAAACGACCCAGGATTGTTTGGTGGGTTAACTGTTGTTTGTACGTTTCTGAAATGCTGAAAGCACTGCAGTACCTGGCAGGAACCAATGCTCTTTCCTCAGCCAGTTTCATGATCTCTGCAGCTTCAACGGCCCCATCCGTTTCAATTAAAATGAATTCATACAGGTTTTCCCAGATATCGCCGGTAGCTCTTTTGCGAATGTAAACGTTACCCTTGCACGATGCCACCAGGTAGTACAACCAACGGGTGCGTTTCACCAGTGATTTTTCTTTGATGGGCAATGATGATACCCTTTGGGAAGCATAAGCGATGCATTTTTTTTGCAATGGACAACTGCCGCAGGAGGGCGACTGCGGCTTGCAAACAGTGGCACCAAAATCCATCAACGATTGGTTATAAACACCGGGCGCCTTTGTATACAACAGGTCTCCGGCCAGTTGGGTGAACTGCTTTTTGCCGTCAGTACTGTCAATAGGGGTAGCGATGCCGAAAAATCTCGACAGCACCCGGAATACATTGCCATCCACCACGGCCTTCGGTATGTCAAATGCAAAGGAAGCAATGGCTGCGGCGGTATAAGGACCCACCCCTTTAAGTGCCAAAATATCTTCATAGGTATTGGGGAAATTTCCTCCCCGTTCAACAGCAATATAGTTTGCCGTAGCAAGCAGGTTTTTGCAGCGGCTGTAATAACCGAGTCCTTCCCAAAGCTTGAATACCTGGTCGGGCGGTGCGGCAGCCAGTTGCTTAACGGTGGGAAAGGCTTGCACAAAACGTTTGTAATAGGCAAGTCCCTGTTCCACCCGCGTTTGCTGCAGAATAATTTCGCTCAGCCAGATTTTGTAGGGATCTTTTTCGCCTTTCCAGGGCATGGTACGATGATTGTATTTTTCATTCCAGGCCAGTAGTTGATTGGTAAAAAAGCGAAATGCGTCGTTTTTTTTCATGCGGAACAAATATGCGGCTTTCTGCGGTAAAACCACCCGCCGGTGAAAATTTTTGGGTACAAGGGCCAAAAAATAATATTTACCTGATAATCAGCCCATAATATTGCTTTTTACAAAATAATGTATTATTTTACTGTTGAATCATAAATCTTTGGTTATGAGAAAAGCAGACTTAATCTCTGAAATATCAGAAAAAACGGGCATTCCAAAAGTGGATGTAATGGTTACGCTTGAAACCATGTTCAAGGAAATCAAGAGTTCTTTGATTTCCGGTGAAAATATCTACATCCGTGGATTTGGCAGCTTTATCACAAAAAAACGTGCTGCCAAAATTGGTCGTAATATTAAAAAAAATATTGCGGTGGAAATCCCTGAGCATTACATCCCTGCGTTTAAACCTGCGAAGGAATTTGTGCAGGAAGTGAAAAACAAAAAAATGGATGAAAACGCCACCCCTTCGTTAGGATAAATTCCTGCGTACCGTGCACTTATCACCTTCTCTACCCTGCGGTTCGGCAGGGAGTTCTCCGCATTTTTATATTATTGAGTAAGCGGGCTGCTGGCTGGAATAATCGTATTTTTGCACCCTTAATTTATCAGGGGTGAAAAAACAACAGCTATTTCTTTCAGCGGGCGGTGCTTTACTATTGTTATTGTTATGGTTTTTCGGCAAAACAACAACTGAAAAAACCAGCGAACCTATGCCGGCAATGGCCGGTAAAAGCCAGGCAGCCTCCTTTAATATTGAAGACTACCTGGTTACTGCTAAGCAAAAACTCAGCGTTTCGCGGGCTGATTATGTAAACCGGGTTGAAAACAGTATTTCCCGTGGCGATGTAAAAAGCCAGCAGGAAAAGGCTTACAACGAGCTGGCCGGTTTTTGGGGAGACAGCATGCAAAACAACGAGTTGTATGTTTTTTACATTTACAAAGCTGCAATGTTGGTAAATTCTGAAAAAAATCTCACCTTTGCCGCCCGACAAATTTTGGCAGATGTGCGAAATGAGCAGGATGGAGCCAAAAGAGGATGGAAAGCGGAACAGGCAATAGCGCTTTTGCAAAAAGCCATTGAGCAGGATCCTTCGAATGATTCCTTGAAAGTTGACCTTGGCGCCTGCTATGTTTTTGGAAAAGGAATGGCGGGGGATGCCCAGGAAACCATGAAAGGCATACAGCAATTGTTGCAGGTGGTACAGCGGGATTCGATGAATATGGATGCACAAATGGTGTTGGGGATTGGCGGGGTTGTTTCGAGCCAATATGCAAAAGCGGTGGACCGTTTGTTAAAAGTGGTAAAGCACGAGCCCCAAAACCCCGAGGCGGTGTACTGGCTGGCGGAAGCTTATGCAGGACAGGGAAATAAAGCAGAAGCGGTTAAATGGTTCGAGGTGAACAAAAGAATGATCAACAGGCCGGAATACAGTAAGGAGATTGACGACAGGATTAAAAGGCTACAATAGGCGGAGATACAAAGCGGTGCAGGCCGGTGTTACTCCAAAAAATAAAAACATTATTTCACAAATAAAAATACTCAGGTTATGCCTTGCGGTAAAAAAAGAAAACGTCATAAGATAGCAACACACAAGCGTAAAAAGCGTTTAAGAAAGAACCGTCATAAGAAGAAATAACTGAAATGAACGGCCGGCCCTTGGGGCCGGCGCCTGTTTTGTGAGTTATTGATAGTGAACCCGGCGCCGAGTTTGGTTACGGGTTGCTATGCTTATGTGACGTTATGACTTCTTAAAAATGTGAACCGCTTGACAAAGGAATTAATTATTAATGCGGCATCGCAGGGCGTGGAAATCGCCCTGATGGAAGATAAGAAACTGGTAGAGCTGCACAATGAAAAAGCAGATGCAAGCTTTGCAGTTGGTGATCTGTACCTGGGTAAGGTTAAAAAGCTCATTCCCGGGCTCAATGCCGCATTTGTAGACGTGGGATTTGAAAAGGACGCTTTCCTGCATTACACAGACCTCAGCCCTTATATCCGTTCTCTGCTTAAATTCACCCAGCTTAGTATCAACGATAAAACGGAGGGAGGATTTGATTTTGGCAAGTTCAGCGTAGAACCTGAAATTGTTAAAACAGGTAAGATCGCTGAAGTACTCAATGGCAGGCCCAATGTACTTGTACAAATCTTAAAGGAGCCGATTGCAGCCAAAGGCCCGCGGCTGAGTTGCGAAATTTCCCTTCCGGGAAGGTTTGTGGTCATCACACCTTTTAACGACATCGTAGCGGTCTCAAGAAAAATACATTCAGGCGACGAGAGAAAGCGCCTGCAGAAGATCATCGAGGCTGTGAAGCCTAAAAATTTTGGTGTAATCGTTCGCACGGCTGCCGAAGGAAAACAAACGGCGGAGTTACAGGATGATCTTGCTGCGCTGGTACAAACCTGGAAAACGATACAGGCAAATCTTAAAGAAGCGTCTGCACCGGCAAAAATTTTAAGCGAACAGGGGAAAACTACAAGCATGCTCCGCGACCTGTTGAACGAAGATTTCAACCGGATCGTGGTTAATGACCGCAATATTTTTTCTGATACAAGGGCTTATATTCAAAGAATTGCCCCTGAAAAAGTGGACATCGTTACTTACTACAACAATGGCTCTCCGATCTTCGACAGCTTTGGCGTTACCAAGCAGGTGAAAGCCTCCTTCGGAAAAACGGTGAACCTGCCCAGCGGTGCCTACCTCATCATCGAACATACTGAAGCCCTGCACGTGATTGACGTGAACAGTGGCTATAAAAGTGTTAGCAATAACCAGGAACAGAATGCGCTTGAAACCAACCTGGAAGCAGTGGAAGAAGTAGCCAGGCAGTTGCGGTTAAGAGATCTCGGCGGCATTATCGTGATCGATTTCATCGACATGAAACTGCCGGATAATAAAAAGCGCCTGGTGGATGCCATGGAACAATTCATGCGTACCGATCGTGCCAAGCATGCAGTGTTACCGATCAGTAAGTTTGGCCTGATGCAGATCACGCGGCAGCGGATGAAGCCGGAAATGAATATCAACACTTCTGAAATTTGTCCCAGTTGTAACGGCACCGGAAAAATCTCTTCCACACTCATCCTTGAGGACGAAATTGAAAAGAACCTGAGTTACCTGATCATGCAAAAGCACACAGGCCTCACCGTTATGGTGCACCCGATATTATTTACCTACCTCACCAGTGGCTTTATTTCTAAACGCCGCCGCTGGACATGGAAATACAAGCAAAAAATTAAAGTGGTGGCCAATTCAGCCTATCATCTGACCGAATTCAGGTTTTTTGATGAAAGTGATGAAGAGATAAAATTGTAAGCGACGGAAGCACTTTCTCTTTTTTTACTCTACCCGGTATATTATTCTACCGGATCATCAATGGTAACAATTACAGTGTAGGTATCTTATCCCATCTGCTACTGCACCATTACGTTGATGCCCGTGGTCTTCATACCGGAAAGCCCTGTTATTTCCAGGCGGTACAATCCTTTCGGCATTGCTGCCGCTATCCTGAAAAATTTTTTGGTTGGTTTTCCGGAATGGTTCCATTTTTCAGTGAATATTACCTGTCCATTATTGTTGATGAGTGCTGCAATATAATCATCGGCCGGTTGATCATTCAATTGTAACATGATCACGTTACCAGCAATTGGATTTGGGTAAACAAACAAGCCCGCCTTACTTTCAATAACAGCTTTTGCAGCATTACTATACGTCACTGCGCCATCCTCGCCAAAACATTTTACGCGGTAATAGTTTTCATTGGGGTAAGGCACCTCGTCGAGCCATTTAGACTGTTTGGTTGAGTTTACTATCGTTTGCGTGGGGCTGGCTGTTGTGAAATTTTTTCCATCCATCGACTTCTCAACCTGGTAGCCCACAAATCCGCTTCCGTCGGGCATTTCCCAGAGCACTGCCACCTGGTTTTGAGGTTGTAAAACCGTATTGATACTGAAAAATAATTTCGATTGCCTGTACACAATCCTGAATCGGCCCGGAGCGTAGGTTCCACTATCTGCAGTAACGGAAAAGGGGTACAAGGTTGTATCGTTCTTTAGCAATGCTGTGAAGCGTTGAAGACAGGTGTCTTCCAAAAAAGCGTCGATATTGGGCGGGATACATTTTGCACCCTGTATCACTTGAAGCTTATATGTTTTCTGTTTCATTTGTGAAAGGGTCAGAAAAATTGTGTCGTTTACCTGCACAGGCATTCGTTTTTCAATGGCGAGTGTGGCGTTTGTTTTGATAGCGATGTTCTCCGCAAAGTTCTTATTCTTCGGAATGGCGATGGTTTCATTATCCCTTCTGGCACTAAACAAAATCGCCACCCCGTCATTAAGTGATACAGCCGTGTTAGGGTTTACTGCCAGCAGGTTGATGTGTAATTCCAGGGGAGACACAGGCCGGTGCAATGCATCGTTTTTCCCATTTGATTTACACGATTCTGCAAATACGATATTCCCGTTGTAGTTCACCATAAAAGCGCTTCCAGAAGGAATATCCCCGGTATTGGTAGCGCTGCTGCTGCCTGGCAACAGGGGCGTGACCGTATACGTTTGTGTGGCCGCATTATAAGCACCGTAACTGATCCATCCGCCCACATCATTGCTGCCGGTTAAACCCGGCTCCCACAAATAAAATTCATCGGGAAGTCCGGGGTTTGCAGTCACCAGTTTGTGAAAGTTGACCGCAGAGGCATAAGGATTGCCAATCACCGTCCACCCGGTGCAGGCAACAGCTGGTTGTGTACCTGTTTTTAGCTGGCCGGCAGGTCGCAAGGTGGCGTTTACCGGAACCACATTGGTGCCTGCCACCTGAATGCTCCTGTCGCCCCGGATAAAAAGCATATACCCCTGCTGGTCATTAATAAGCCCATTATTGGCGCCAACTGTAGTGCCATTGGTGGCAACAGGAACACCGCCCCAACTGCTCCCGTTATAGTACCTGATCGATGGATTATTGGTAGATCCCTGATCGTATCCATCAGCAGCATAAGAAGTGCTTTTAGTGATATTGGTACCATAACCGGGGTTGGGGTTTACAGGGCTGAGGCGGTTGATATTGCTTACTCCCTCCTGCCATGCCTGGCTGATGGTGAGGTTGCTGGCAGAATGTATAGGTGCTGTGAGTAGCCGCCATGAGCGACGGGCTGGAATGTATCGCTCAACGATCACCTTCCCGGCGATGTCTGCTGTTGAGGGCAATACGGCAACACTTGCTGTAGAGGCAGCAACAGACCTTAGCACAAACACCCGGTTGTTGCTGCTGCCATCAGCGTCTATTATTGTCGACCCCTCTGCAGCAAGCACATTATAGATGGCAACAGTATCATCGCTTTCATTTCGCTTGGTTCCGGTACCCCGAAAAGTGGCATTGAAAAAATTAATGGGTTGTGTGCCACTGGTAGACACACCGGCCGAACCGTCAAAATATACGGTGCTGCTGTCTGGAACAAATATTCCATTGTTCTTCATGCCGCCATTATCTATCACTAACGCAATGGCACCCTGGGCAACGAGGTGCAAACCATTGTCGATATTTACCACTTGTGCTGTTGCTACAGCAGGTGATATTGCCGCTAAGAAAAGATGCAGGTACTTTTTCACCACAATTAAATTTACCGGCTGAGTTGTTGATTTTGTTGTAATAGTTGTTCAAGCTTTTTTGATAATTCCTCTATCAATTTTTGTTGTGCCTTTAACTGTTCCTGCTGTTCCTGCACCGCTTTTACCAGGGGCACTACAAACTCTGCGTAACGCAGTCCGTAGGTATCGTTTTCATTTTTAGGTTTATCGACCCCACTGAAATCAAAACCGGTTTCTTTGGCGGCCGTTTCCACTTCCTGCGCTATAAAACCGGTGTACGTGATCTGTTCCTTTTCCTGTAAGGCCTTCTGGTGCCAGTAGCGGCCTTCTCTACCCAGGGAATCCTTTAAATTTTTGTGGAAGAATGCATCTAAGGCCGTAGCGGCAAGATGGTACGTAACAGGTCTTAATTTGCTAATAAATGCAAGCCCGGGAACATTTTCCTGTACATGGGTTTTAAACCGCCCATCGCTGATGTTTGTCCAGTTGGCAAAAGCCTGGTAAGTGGAAGTGGAGCTGTTACCTATCCGCACCGTATTGGATGTAGGTACCGATACACCTTGCCCAATGGCAACAATGTTATAATAACCCGAACCTATTGCAGCTGTGTTGGCGCCTAAAAACACATTGTTGTAACCATTGTTTACGATGGCGCCGGCCTCCCAGCCTACAGCAGTATTATATTGAGCAGTAGTAGTAGCGTTTAATGCCAGGTAACCTACACCGGTATTATAAGCGCCGGTGCTGTTGGTCTGCAATGCATAATAACCAACAGCGGTGTTAAGACTACCCGAAGTATTGCTATATAACGCATAATTACCCATAGCCGTATTTCGATAGCCGGTGGTATTGCCAAACATTGAATAAGTACCCGATGAAGTGTTCTGATAGCCGGTGGATCCCCCGTTGAGCGCACCATACCCGGTGGCGGTATTATCGTATCCGGTCGTATTCGTTTCCAGCGAATGAGCCCCATAGGCTGTATTGTTCGTACCGCTGGTATTGCCAGCCATCGCATAACTTCCGGTTGCTGTGTTGTAGTAGCCGGTACTGTTATTCCACAAAGAAGAATAACCATTGGCAGTATTCAGGTAACCGGTCGTATTATTCTGCATCGAGCCAGCCCCGGCCGCTGTGTTTTGATAACCGGTGCTGTTAGACTGCATAGTAAAATTTCCGTTGGCAGTATTTTCACTTCCGGTAGAGTTGGAATAAAGTGCCGCATACCCATTGGCAGTATTCCTGCTACCGGTAGTGTTACTGTAGAGCGCGTCGGTACCTGATGCTGTTAGGTTTGACCCCGTGGTATTTTTGTTAAGCGATTCGTAACCCAAAGCAGTATTATCATTACCATTATTCCAATACAATGCAGCAGATCCCATTGCAGTATTCCTCGTGCCGGTGGCGTTGCTTGCCAGAGCGAAAACACCATTTGCTGAATTATAGCTTCCTGTAGTGTTGCCACGCAATGCAAAGTACCCGCTGGCTGTATTGAGAATACCGGTGGTATTGCTAAACAGCGCCTGAAATCCTGAAGCGGTATTTTGATAGCCGGTGGTATTGCCATACAGTGCAGAACATCCTAAAGCCGTGTTTTGATAGCCGGCGGTATTCGCATACAGCGTATAAATCCCGGAGGCCGTATTGTGATAGCCCGTGGTATTGCTATACAGCGCTGTATACCCGGAGGCTGTATTCTCATTACCAGTTGTATTATTTTGAAGCGAATAAGTACCAAAAGCAGAGTTTAACTGCCCGGTAGTGTTTGCATTCAGTACATACTGCCCCACGCCTGTGTTATAATCTCCTGTGGTGTTCGAATACAATGTTCTGTAGCCTACTGCAGTATTATACCCGCCGGTCGTATTGCTGTAAAGCGCTTCGGTACCCAATGCAGTAAGCCAGGAACCCGTACTGTTTGTATACACCGCTTTATAGCCAACTGCCGTTACCCGGCTACCGCTAACATTGTTATAAGCAGCTTTTGCACCAACTGCTGTATTGAAACCCACACCGCCATTTTGGTTGTAGAGCGCCGAATCACCAATGGCTACCAGGTCGTTACCGATTGTATTGGTATATAGGGTGCTGCTGCCGATTGCCACATTGCTGCTTCCCGAAGAATTATTTTTCAATGCCTGGTACCCTAAGGCAGCCAGCCCTTTTCCTGAGGTACCTGCATTCAGTGTTTGATAACCGTAAGCAGTATTCGCAGTGAGTGGATCTGCATCAATGCGGCCTGCCTTTTCGTTGTTCACCCGTAGATTTAATGGTTTGTTATCCGTTGTGCCCACAAAATTGAGGGTAGCATCCGTTCCTGCATTTCCTTTGGTTTGCCAGCCGCTGTTTTTTATTTCATCGCTTCCCGGAATCCATATCCACACGGCGCCGTCAAAATAGTGGTAGCCGGTACTATCCGGACCCGTCTGGTAAACCAGCAAACCGGTGGCCGGCGAAGCGATGGCATTTTTTTGCGCTTTAAGCATTCTTGGCACCAACATACCCCTGCTGCTGCTCTTTACGTCTAAAATTGCGCTGGCATCCGCGGTACTGCCATCAGTATTTACACTCAGGGACTGGGAGAACGCCGAAAGTTGCAGGCATATAACTATAAGAAACAGGGGTAATTTCCTGGACATAACCATTGATTGAATGTTAAAAAAACACGGGCCCGGGAGAGAGGTTATTCACAGAAAACCGGAAATGCTTTTTTAAAAATACCGCAGGCAGCATTGCAGTTTACTGTAAGTTCACCAACGGTTGCGTTCGTTTTAGGTACGGCAGGTTTTCAAGAAAAATGTGACGTCGCTATTTTGTTTCCGGCAGCATTTTAAGCACCAAAGGCGGCATTTGAACCAGCAAAAGCAAAGCGGTATATAAGTAAAAGCATGGCCGCTTTTTATTACACCTGAAAGTTTAATTTTACCCTGCACCTGCTGCACCGAATTTTTACCGCATCTGAATGAGTGAAACAAAAATTATTTTACATAACGCTATCAATTTTAATTACGCAGCTAAGCCTGCAGGCGCAGCCTTATGCCGAAAACAGTTTTACACTTTATACGATTAAGAGTGGGCTTACGGACAACAATATCACCAGTATTGCACAGGACCAAAAGGGATACCTGTGGATTGCCACACAAAAAGGACTCAACCGTTTTGATGGTAACAGGTTCTCGCAGTACCATGCCAACAGCGATGCCCTGGGTTTGAGGCACGATAAAATTTTCAGGTTAAAAAAAATCGGAACGAAGGGCATCGCCATCATTGGTGAAGGAGGTTTGCAAATACTGGACAACGATGCACCTGTTTTAAAAAATTACCTGCTGCCCAACAACGGCATTTTAGGAGCTAAACGAAACAAGCTGTATGATGCAGCGGTTCTACCCTCCGGCGATCTTGCCCTTTCCACTTACGGTGGCTTTTATGTGTTGAATAACAGTGGCAAAATAAAATTTAGCTATGATGCTTATTCAGATGGAGATATAGGCATGCGAAGGTTATTATTTGGAAGGAATATATTATCGCCAAAAGGCAATGAGTTGTTGGTTTATCATGATGAACATGCGCTGTCTATTTACAATATTAAAAAAGAAAATTTACAGCCTGTAGATGAAAATGATACATCCTGGGGCCTGTTTGCACACCCCATCAAACACACCGGGGATGGCTGGATCACTTATTCCCAGGTATCACCTGTTGATTTTTTCTTTTTGTATTGGAGAAAAGACAGCATTGCTTATTACAATCTCGATCAGAAAAAACTGACTTTATCAGCCCTTCCCTTCAGTGCTTCGAAAGAATTCAGATGGTACAGCAATACCTGTTCGCTGAACGATTCCACTTTCTTAATCAATAGCGAAAATGGTGGCTTCTTTATTTTTTACCTTGATAAACAAACTGGAAAAATAACTTTTAATACCACGAGATTTCTTTCTTCCTACACCATCAACTCAATTTTCCTGGATAAAGATAAAAGGCTATGGGTAGGTACCACGGCGGGGTTGCTGCATCAAAAGCCGCCTAATGAGCCATTGCAGGTGTACGCGGTTTTACCCGGCGACACAGACAAAACCGGCACCTATAGCAGTATATACAGGTATCATGATAAATGGTACTTCGGCAGGTATTCATCCGGTACGGGTTTGGTGATTGCGGATACTTCAACCTTAACACCCGAACAACATGTTATTTTTTTCGAAAATGAAACTGGTTGGAATGAAGTGTACTCCATCCAGATGTATTATAAAGATACCTTGTGGATAGGCACTACTGCGGGCATCCTGTGGTTTGACACAAAAACAAGGCAATATGGTAAACTGAAAGACCCTGTTACCGGCCAGCCTGTAGTGTTGGAGAACGCTGTGCTTGAACCCATTCATTCATCCGGGTATGCGTGGATGTGTTCCCTGCTTGGCGGTAAAGCCGGCAGGTATCATATTGGCACCCGCCGTTTTGAATGGTTCACTCAAAAAACGATTCCTGCATTACCATTTAATCAAACCAAAAGTATTGTTTATGATGCCTACGGTGACGTATGGCTCAGTGGTCACTCGCTGGCAAGGTGGAATTCGGGAAAGAACATTTTCGATACCCTGGTAAAAGAATATGCAGGACCGTTAAAATATGAAGAAAATATTCTTGCCATCAGCGCCGACAACAACGGATCGTTGTGGTTGCACAATGCCTACAATGGTTTGCTGCAATACAAAATATCGGAAGGGAATTTTTTTTCATATACGATGTCGCAGGGATTGCCTTCCAACTCTTTCAGGAGTATTAGTCCTGTAGTGAATAATACGCTATGGCTGGCGGACGACAATTCACTTACTGCATTTAACACCCTAACTAAAAAAGAGATCATCTATACTACAGATGACGGGTTACCCGGGGTAACCGTAACCGGTAAAATCTATTACGACAGTCTGCAGGAGAAATTCTATTACCCATGCCGTAACAATATCGTTTCATTTAATGGACGTCATCTCAGCAGTGTGGACAACAGCAGTGACCTGTTATTGCAGGACGTTGAGGTCAACTCGAACAGAACGATCGCAGCACCAAAAGATGGGATGCAACTGGAACCAGGCGAAAACAATCTCTTTTTTCATTTCACCATCATCGATTTCACACAGGCCGATGGATACCGCTTTGCCTATAGGCTAAGCGAAAACAGTAACTGGCAAAGCCTGGGCCAGCAGCGGGTTTTGGCGCTCACTAATCTTTCACCAGGTAAGTATCGGTTATTTTTAAAAGGCACAGCAAAAAACGGTTCAGAAAAGTCAGCATCGATCCGTTTCAGCATTGCAGCGCCTGTTTGGAAACGTAGCTGGTTTCTTTTGCTGTTGGCGATACTGGCAGGCGGGATCATTACTGCCTTGATCCGCACCCGGATCAAACGGCTGAAAAAGGAAGCCAATATGGAAAAACAAATGGCTGAGCTGGAGATGAAGGCGCTGCATGCACAGATGAATCCTCATTTTATTTTCAACGCACTCAACAGCATTAAGGAAATGATATGGCAGGATGAAAAACAAAATGCCAGCCGTTACCTCAGCAAGTTTGCACAACTCATCCGGACCAATCTTGAACAATCCATGCAAACATTTATTTCTGTAAGGCAATGCGTGGAACAGCTGGAACAATACCTGGAAATGGAAAAACTCCGGTTCGAAGCATTTTCCTATTCCCTCGAAGTGGCTGATGAACTACCTGATCATTTAAGAATTCCACCCATGCTGGTGCAACCTCTGGCTGAAAATGCCTTATGGCATGGATTGCGTCCCAAAACGGGCGCTAAGACTTTAAGCATCCGCTTTTACAAAAATGAGAAACAATTAATTTGTGCAATTGAAGACAACGGTATCGGCTACCTGCAATCGAAGGCCAATAAAAAAGGACTGCAATCGACGCACCATTCATTTGGAATTGAAAATATACAACAACGACTTTCTGTACTCAATGAAAAATACGGCATAGCCTGTTCCCTTTCGGTACTTGATCTATCGCAACTACCTGGCCATAACGGCAGCGGCACAATTGCCACTTTAACTTTTAATCTTTAACGCTACTATGATAAGAACAATTTTAGTGGATGATGAGCAACGGGGCCTCAACACACTCAGTAAAATGCTGGACGAGTATTGTACCGGCTTGAAAGTGATGGCTACCTGCACAGACGCAGCATCTGCCAAGGAAAAAATAAAACTACTGGAGCCCCAATTGGTTTTCCTGGATATTTCAATGCCCGGAAAATCGGGCTTTGACCTGCTGGCCGAAATGGACAACATAAATTTTGAGGTCATTTTCGTGACAGCTCACAACCAATATGCCATGCAGGCTTTTCTTTACAGCGCTGTGGACTACCTGGTAAAACCGATTGATGAAGACCTGCTTATCAAAGCAGTGATCAGGGCTGAAAAACGCATTGCTGCCAATGCTGTTAATGACAATATTTCGGCACTGATGCATAACCTTAACCGGGTACACAACCAGCATGAAATGAGACTGTGCATTCCTTCTCAAAAAGGATTTCATGTAGTGGAATTAAACGACATCATCTATTTTGAAGGAGCGGGAAGCTATACCAATATATTTTTCCCTGCCCGGCCGGTGATCTGCTCTTCCAGGTCAATACATGAGTATGAAGAAATGCTGGATGGCTCCGGCTTTATGAGGGTACACAAATCATACCTGGTGAACCTGCAGCACATTAAGGAATATGTACGCGGAGAAGGTGGTTCGCTCCTGTTGTCAAACAACAAAGAAATAGAAGTAAGTCGCAGGCGGAAGGAAGAGTTTTTGCTGAAGCTGAAAGCCTATTATAAATATTAAAAAGCAGCAACCGCTTTTACAAGATAAAATTTTCGGTTGCTGCCCGGTTACATTGTTCTTGGTTTAACAGGATTAATCCCGGTTTCTTCCCTGGTAAATCATGATGTACTGCACCAACATGGCAATGGAGGCCAATGCTGAAACTACATATGTCATGGCAGCCCATTTCAACGCATATTTTGCTTTGTCATGCTCTGCAGGCTGGGTAATGCGGGATGCATCCAACCATTTCAATGCCCGGTTAGAAGCATCAAATTCCACCGGCAAAGTGATAACAGCAAACAGTGTAGATACTGCAAACAATATAATTCCTATCAGCAAAATGGTTTGGTTACCGCCTCCAAAACCCCACATGCCAACACCGGCAATGATCACCCATTGGGAAAGTGACGTACTGATCTGCGTGATGGGCACCAACCTGCTGCGAAGCGTTAACATGGAATAGGCGGTAGCATGCTGTACCGCGTGCCCGCACTCATGTGCAGCAACAGCTGCTGCAGCCACATTTCTTCCTTCATACACTTCCGGGCTTAAATTCACGGTTTTACGGGAAGGATCGTAATGATCGGTTAAATAACCGGGAACAGAAATCACCTGTACATCATAAATGCCGTTTTGTTTGAGCATTTTTTCTGCCACTTCTTTACCACTCAACCCGGAGGAGGTGGGCACTTCACCGTATTCTTTGAATTTACTTTTCAGCCTGTACTGAACCCCCATTCCGATCACCATAAACAGGAGCGAAATTGCAATCATTCCAAATGTCATACCTGTAAATTTTACTGTTCTACATTTACAAACCGCAAGCCATTTTTGTTTTCTGCCAAAACGACAAGAGCCGGGCAAAGTGCCCGGCTCTCAACTATCATAAAATAAATTGTTACAACATTTTACTGATTGCTTCAATCAGCTCACCTTTTGTGATAGCAATACCCATGATCTTGTTGTAAGGTTTTGCATCTACAAAATATACATCCCTTAAAATCTTAACCAACTGGCCATTGTTGATTTCCGGCACCAGTACATGGTCGAAATTTTTAATGATGTCGCCCAGGTTTTTAGGGAAAGGACGAACATAACGGAGGTGAACATGCGAAACTGCATGACCTTCTGCCTGCAGGTCTTTAACGGCGCTTTTAATGGCGCCATAAGTGCTGCCCCATCCAATCACCAGTACTTTACCACTCTCCGGACCACTGTCTAATTTCTGATCGGGGATAAAATCCGCTATCTTATCTACTTTAGCCTGCCTTGTTTTTACCATGTGCTGGTGGTTTTCGCTGTCGTAGCTGATGTTGCCGGTGATATCCTGCTTTTCCAAACCACCTACACGGTGTTCCAAACCTTTGGTACCAGGGATCGCCCATGGACGCACCAGTTTTTCATCTCTTTTATACGGTTGAAACTTGCCGTTGGTATCTACATCTGAAGCGTAATTAGCAGAAGCAAATTCAGTTTTTATTTCGGGCAGATCAGCTGACAATGGGTATTTCCAGGGCTCTGCTCCATTAGCAATATAACCATCGCTCAGCAATATCACCGGGGTCATATGTTCGACGCTGATCCTTACTGCTTCGTAGGCCGCATCAAAACAATCACTGGGGGTAGAAGCTGAGATCACCGGCATCGGGCATTCACCATTGCGGCCGTAATACGCTTGCAGCAAATCGCTCTGCTCGGTTTTTGTTGGCAACCCGGTACTGGGTCCGCCTCTTTGAATATCCACAATCACCAGCGGAATTTCAAGCATCACGGCCAGTCCCATCGCTTCAGCTTTCAATGCCATACCCGGACCACTGGTGGTGGTTACTGCCAATGAACCGCCGTAGCTGGCGCCGATAGCCGAAGCAATGGCGGCAATTTCATCTTCAGCCTGGAAAGTTTTAATACCAAAATTTTTATACTTACTTAATTCGTGCAGGATATCGCTTGCCGGAGTAATAGGATAGCTGCCAAGGAATAACTGGAGGCCGCTCTTTTGGGAAGCAGCGATCAGTCCGTAGCTCAATGCCTGGTTGCCCATCACAGAGCGGTAGTTGCCGGGCGTCATTTTGGCTTTGGCCACGGTATACCTGCTGCGGAAAGTTTCGGTTGTTTCGCCAAAATTATAGCCTGCCTGTAATGCCTTTACATTGCTTTCAAATATCTCCGGCTTTTTCCCGAATTTTTCATTGAGGAAACTGATGGTGTTCTCCATTTCGCGGTTGTACATCCAGTACAGAAAGCCGAGGACGAACATGTTTTTTGCCCGGTCTTTTTCTTTCATCCCCATGGTGATGTCCTTCAGGGCTTCCCTTGTCATTTTGGTCACATCCATCTTTATCAGCTGGTAACCATCGAGGCTGTTATTTTCCAGTGGATTTTCTCCTTCGGGATAGTTGGCCAGGCGCAGGTTCTTTGAATCAAACCCATCGGTATTGGCAATGATGATGCCACCGCTTTTCAGGGCTTTCAGATTTACTTTTAACGCAGCCGCGTTCATTGCCACCAGTACATCACAGGCATCACCCGGTGTGTACACCTGGTCGCTGCTGAAACGCAATTGGTAACCGCTCACACCTGGTAAGGTACCTTGCGGCGCCCTTATCTCTGCCGGAAAATCCGGGAAAGTTGCCAGGTCGATACCCAGCAAAGCTGTATTGTTTGTAAACTGGCTACCGGTTAATTGCATACCATCACCACTGTCGCCTGCAAATTTTATTACTACATCCTGTAATACCTGCTCTGTTATATTCATGTTTTTTTCATTTTGGCCCCTGCAAGGTACGAGGAAATTTAGTTTGAACACGGCTGTGTAAAAACTTTGTACGGCAACGTTGCCAATAATGGCGTATGATTTTTATCAGTGCAACAGGCGGGCTTAAAAAAGCTTTATATTTACAGCAAACGAGCTTATTATGTCAATATTTAAATCAGGCAACCCCGCTCTTTCAGAAAACAGGTTTAAAGACACCGTGCTGGATGATCTTTTCACTACTGAAAATACCATGACGGTTAAGGGTACCTTAAACAAATTCGGCTTTTTGTTTTTAATGACCTTGGGTACAGCCTGGTATTCCTGGCGGGTAGCTGCTGAAGGAGGCAATGCTTACCCCCTGGTACTTACAGGTATTTTTGGTGGTTTGGTGGTTGCATTGATCATTGCATTTAAAAAAGAATGGAGTCCATATCTCGCCCCCCTGTATGCGTTACTGGAAGGATTGTTTGTGGGTGCTGTATCTGCCTATTTTGAATATGCCGCCCAAAGCAGGTATGGTAGTTACAGCGGTGGTTATTCGGGCATCGTTTTCCAGGCGGTGGGTTTAACTTTTTGCGTGGTGGCAGCCATGTACCTTTTGTATAAGTTCGAAATAATCAAGGTTACCCAGCGTTTTAAAATGATTGTTATGATTGCCACCCTTGGCATCGGGCTTTTTTACCTTATCACCTGGATCGTTTATTTACTGGGTTTTGCACCCCCTTCCTTCCTGTTCCAGGGTTCACTGATCGGGATCGGCTTTTCAGTTTTTGTGGTGACCCTCGCTGCATTAAACCTGGTGCTTGATTTCGACATGATTGAAAAAGGTGCAGCAATGGGAGCTCCCAGGTATATGGAATGGTATGGTGCGTTTGGATTACTGGTAACGATTGTATGGCTGTATGTTGAGATACTGAGATTGCTTTCCAAGCTCAACCGTCGCTAATCTGCCTGTTATATTACAATACCCAACTGCCGGCCAAGGAGCCGGCAGTTGTCGTTAAGCAGGTGCCAGGATCCTTATACATTCCTGCCCCTATAAAAAAGCATTATGAAATTTCTTTTTGCCGCAGTATATTTATAACACAACCCTTCTTCCCAACCACCTGCCGTTCCAGCCGAAAATTACCTGTGCCAACGCTGTTTTGTAAAACGTTCATTTTAGCTCATACTTTAAAATTTACTTTTTATGAAAAAGTTATCCTGCTGCCGCCTGCTGCTCTTATTTTTAGCACTACCTGTACTTACCAATGCACAACAAAAGAAGACAGACAGGGATTGGAAATTTTATGTGGGGCCCAATATCGCCCTGCCCGTAAGATATTTAAACCTGTTTAACGGCCTTGGAATCGGCGCCAGCGCTGTTGCTCTGCGGCAATTTGCCAGCAACTTTGAAGCGGGTGGCCGGGTTAATTACAATTATTTTTTTGGCAGGAAAGCCGATGCCTACTATGGGGCCGCCAGGTATAAGGCCACCAACCTGCTGAATATATTGGCAGAGGCAAAATATATTTTTGACAATGGCTTCCAGGCCGGGCTGAACCTTGGTGTTGGCCTATCCTTTAGTGGCAATGAAAAAAACAGCGACCTGGCAAGATTGATATTTATCGCATACCAGTTGCAGCAATTCAGGAACGCCGTGATCGGTGCTTATTTTAACCAGACCAACTACCAGAAACAGGTTGGCGTACGGTTGGATATTCCTTTGTAATGAGGGTTGCTGAAGCGCTTACTTATCTTATTGGGCGCAGCCGTTGAAGCTGCCCGGCAGCACCCGGGTGACGGGGCTGTGATGTTCGCTTTTCGGCCCCATGCCACCATAAAGTTGATCTTTTCCGCTGTTAGCCGGCTGGCCGCAACAAAGCTTGCTGATTTATTTATACTTTTGCCCACACCAAAAAAAGGTATATGCACAAAATCCTCATTACCGGTGGGGCCGGCTTTATCGGGTCTCATTTAACGCGTTTGTTTGTTACCAAATACCCCGACTACCAGGTGGTAAATATTGACAAACTTACCTATGCCGGCAACCTTGAAAACCTGGCCGATATTGAGCAGGCTCCGAATTATACTTTTGTAAAAGGTGATATTACGGATGCTGCCCTGTTGAAGGAACTGTTCGATATACACCAGTTTACTGCAGTACTGCATTGTGCAGCGGAAAGTCATGTTGACCGCAGCATTACCGATCCTTTGGCTTTTATCACCACCAATGTTTTAGGCACCGCCACTTTGTTACATACGGCCAAAAAATACTGGGAGGGCAATTTTGATGGAAAGATCTTCTATCACATCAGCACCGATGAAGTGTATGGCTCATTGGGTGACACCGGTTTTTTCACTGAAGACACTGCCTATGATCCCCGCAGCCCATATTCAGCCTCAAAAGCCTCCAGCGATCATATTGTAAGAGCATTTTATCATACCTATCATTTACCGGTAAAGATTTCTAACTGCAGCAATAACTATGGTCCGTTTCATTTTCCAGAAAAACTAATCCCGCTATGCATCCATAATATCATCAACAACAAACCCCTTCCCATATATGGCAAAGGAGAAAATGTGAGGGACTGGTTATTTGTTGAAGACCATGTGCGTGCCATTGATGTGATCTTTCACAAAGGAAAACCGGGCGAAACCTACAATATCGGTGGCCACAATGAATGGACGAATATTGCACTGGTAAAAGAACTGTGCCGGCAGATGGATGAAAAACTAGGGCGTGAAAAAGGTAGTTCAGAAAAACTGATCACTTATGTGAAAGACCGTGCCGGTCACGATCTTCGCTATGCCATCGACGCCAGTAAGTTAAAGAATGAACTGGGCTGGACGCCTTCCCTGCAGTTTGAAGAAGGCATTTCAAAAACAATTGACTGGTACCTGCAAAATACTGAGTGGCTGCAACATGTTACGTCGGGCAATTACCAGCACTACTACGAACAACAATACGAAAAACGTTAACACATCCTCACCAGGGGAACCATCATTTATGAAAGGAATTATTTTAGCCGGCGGCAGTGGTACACGTTTGTACCCGATCACCATGGGAATCAGTAAACAACTGATGCCTATTTACGACAAACCTATGATCTATTACCCGTTAAGTACCTTAATGCTGGCGGGCATCAATGAAATACTGGTGATCACCACTCCTGATGATCAATCTCAATTTCAACGGTTGTTGGGCGATGGATCCCAATGGGGTTGCAAAATCAGTTATGCCAAACAGGAAGTGCCTAACGGCTTGGCACAGGCTTTTGTAATCGGAGAAGAATTTATCGGGAAAGACAGTGTGGCGCTGGTGTTGGGTGACAATATTTTTTATGGTACCGGCTTCAGCAAATTGCTGCAGGATGCTGCCAACCCGGAAGGCGCCGTGATATTTGCCTACCCGGTTAGTGACCCTGAAAGATATGGCGTGGTGGAGTTTGACGGTGCTTTCAATGCACTCAGTATCGAGGAAAAGCCCGCTCAACCCAAGAGTAATTACGCTGTTCCCGGCCTGTACTTTTACGACAACGAAGTGGTTGAAATCGCAAAAAACATCCCGGCAAGTCCGCGGGGTGAATATGAAATTACCGACGTAAATAAGACCTACCTGCAAAATAAAAAGCTCAAAGTAGGCGTTTTAAACAGAGGATTCGCCTGGTTAGACACCGGAACCTTTGAAAGTTTGAGCGATGCAAGTGAATATGTGCGGGTAATTGAGCAACGGCAAGGCCTTAAAATTGGCTGTCCTGAAGAGATAGCCTGGCGTATGGGCTACATCACAAAGGAAGCATTGCTTAACCAAGCTGAAAAACTTAAAAAAAGTGGTTACGGTGAATACCTCAGGAGAATCGCTAAGTAATACTTAAGCGTTATCCAATTCCGTAATTGCAAATGAATATCCAGTTAGTCAATCCATTTACCAAAAACCTGCTTTCGCTGGCTACAGATGGGCTGATGGAGAACTATCAACTCAGTTTTCCAAAAAAAAACGGCGCCTACCGCATCGTTAACAACGACAACTACACCGAGAGTTTTGGATTTCAATGGAACAAATTTGCAGGCACGCAGGTTGACAAAGCCAGTAAGCTCCAGATCAGTAAAACCCGTTTTTTTGCTGAAACGAATTGGGACAAAGAAGACCTTTCCGGAAAAAATATATTAGAAGTTGGCTCCGGTGCCGGCCGGTTCACCCAGATCCTGCTCGACCATACAAAGGCCAATGTGTACAGTGTTGACTACAGCAATGCAGTGGAGGCTAATTTCTTAAACAATGGCCCCAACGAAAGACTGCAACTCTTCCAGGCAAGTATATACGAAATGCCCTTTGCAAAAGCACAATTTGATAAAGTGCTTTGCCTGGGGGTTCTACAACATACCCCCGATTTTGAACGCTCGGTGAAAGCGCTGGTTGACATGGTGAAGCCGGGCGGAGAACTGATCGTTGATTTTTATGGTATCAATGGCTTCTGGACGAAACTGCATGCCAAGTACATGTACCGCCCCCTTACCAAAAGAATGAGCCACGAAACATTGCACCGCCTCGTTGAAAAAAACGTAGACTGGATGATTGCCTGCAGCCGCTTTTTTTCAAAGGCGGGTGTAGGAAAAATATTCAACCGCTTTATTCCGCTTTGTGACATCGAGGGCACACTGCCCGCCAATATTCCCTATGCGCAGTTAAGAGAACTGTGCATCCTGGATACGTTTGACATGTTTTCACCCGAATACGACAACCCGCAAAAAATAAATACTGTAAGCAACTGGTTTAAGAAATACGGAATCACCGATACCTGGAGCGGGAAGATCAATTACGAAAACTGTGTGGCCAGTGTGGTGAAAGGAAAAAAAGCATTTATCAACGAATAAAAAATATAACCATCCAGTTATTGCCCCGGCGATTAAACCGCAACAAATGAATATAGCAAGATCATTCAGCATATTTACCGCGGCATCCTTTTTTAACAAGGGGATGATGGCCATCCTGGCATTTTTTCTTTCTAACTATATCCTGCCATCTGAAAATGGTATGCTGTCGTTGTACAATATATTCACTGCATTTTTACTGCCATTCGTGATCATGGGTATGCCCGCATCTATTACGCTGGCGCATTCAAAACTTAACGATAAGGAGTACAAGGTGTTCTTTACTTCATCGCTTGCTTTATCAACATTTTGCTTTCTGTTTTTATTGTTGTTACTGTTGCTTACCGGAAATCTTGTCACCGGTTTAATTGCAGTACCCTTCCGGTTATTACTCATCGGGCTGCTGTACACCTATTTCAACCTGTTCCAGGAAAATATCCTTTCATACCTGCGAACGGTTAACAGGCCGTGGCATTTTTTAATTTTATCAGCAGCCAAAGACTTTACTGAAATTGGCCTGGTGGTATTGCTGGTGATCGTTTGGGGAAAGGGTGCAGAAGGCAGGATATTCGCCACCGTTATCACCGGTGCCGTTACCTTCACTTACGGTGCATTGTTTTTTTACCGCCAGGGATTCATACATACCAGGATCAACAGGAAATATTTACTGGAAGAATTCAGGTTCGGCATCTCACAGGTGTTCTTTTTGTTCAATGTTTTTGTGCTGAATGGTGCAGACAAATACCTGATCCATCTTTTTTTCCCGGCAGACAAAGCCGGGCTTGGCATTTATTTTATGTCGGCCCAGTTTGCCTTTATCATCAATGTGATCGTAAGTGCTTTTTTCTTTTCTTACCAGCCGGTATTGTACAGCTACCTCGCCAACTTTACCGAGGAGAACAAATACCGCGTATTAAAGATCAAATACCTTTTCGGTGGCGGACTCCTGCTTTGTGCCATACTGCTAAGTGTATCCATTCCTTTTGTGTACCACCTGTTCATCAACCAGCAATATTTCCCCGGTATTCAATACGTGGTATGGAATTCTTTCGCATATTTTTTCTGGGGATTGTATGCGTTGTTGTTAGGCTTTCTTTATTACTACAAAAAAAACAACACGGTGATCGCATTGTCGGTGTTCAGCGCATTAGTTTGCATTGCCGCCAACTACCTGTTTATTAAAAACCTGGGCATTACAGGCGCAGGCTATGCCAACCTGTTTACTTACAGTGTGCTGTTTGTTACCGCCTTTGTTGTGGTGAACCGCACTTGCCGGCTGCAATTGCCATGGTTGAATTTTAGAAAAATATTTGCTGTGAGATAAAGCGCAGTTGAACAATAAAATGAATGACATGACCACACCATTAAGCCCGGTAACTGCAGTGAGAGATACTTCGCTTGTTGAAACCTTTTTAGGGAAGGACATCATTGCCCTTTACAAGCGGCAGCTCGATATGGATGTTTCGGCATTCTTCAGGGAAAAAGCCACCTTCTTTTTATACCGTTGCAATCAAACGGGTTACCGCTTTTACGGACCGGAAGGAATGGATGGTGATGGCAATTTTTACGGAACACTGCAGCAGAAACTAGCTGATGGATACTACCATGAGTGGAAATTTGAAAACCAGCTTGCCTATGATGCCATGCAGGCAGGCGACCGTGTACTGGACATTGGTTGTGGCGTAGGAAATTTTTTAAGCGAGATTGGTGACAAAGCATCGGAAGCCTGCGGACTGGAACTTAACAAGAAAGCCGTGGAAGTGTGCCGGCAGAAAAACCTGCAGGTGTATAATGAACTAATCGAAGAACATGCGGTTACCCGTGAGGGTTACTATGACATGGTGTGTATGTTCCAGGTGCTGGAGCATATCTATGACGTAAAAGGCTTTTTGGAAAATGCGATCAAAGTATTGAAACCCGGTGGAAAGCTGGTGATCGGGGTGCCAAATAATGAACCATATTTTTTAGGCTACGATAAATACTGTACGTTAAACCTGCCCCCCCATCACATGGGTTTATGGAACCGCGACGTGTTTGAAAAAACAGCGCCCGTATTCGGACTTAAACTTCGGGATGTGCGGTATGATATCAAAGGAAAGATCAGCACACAGGCTTACCTGCATGCCAAGTATCTGTTAAATATCAAATCGATCGGCGGACAACATACCACGGTTGAAAAAATAAAAATGTTGCTGATGGGTGCCATTACCGTTCCGGCAGCGATTATTAAAAAAATAACCCGGGGAATCAACGGATCACATATCGCAGTGGTTTTTGAAAAAGACTCAGCGGCATAAAAAATATTTTTATGAAAAAAACAATTCTTCACATTATTGACAATCTCGGCCGTGGTGGCGCAGAAACCATGCTGATCACTGTGCTGAAACAGTTGCCGGAATACAACAATATTGTGGTTACATTGTCGCCCACCAACGAGTTTGACAACGAGCTGCAATGCGATCAATACTTCTGCCTTCATATGCAGTCGCCCCTGGGCGCTCCGCTGGCTGCCTTCAAGCTCCGGCAGATCATCCGCAGGCACGACGTAAGTATGGTGCACAGTCATTTGTTCTGGAGCACCGTGGTGGCCCGCATGGGAGTACCCAAAAAAATTCCATTGATCAGTACCGTGCATGCTTTTGTCGCTTCCTCGATAGAATACAAGCCATGGCACATGAAGATGATAGAAAAGTTTACCTACAATATCCGAAAGAGTAAGATCGTGGCGGTGGCAAAGGGCGCCCTGGAAGAGTATTTCAATTTCATCAACGTTACGCCGCACAATGCCTGTCACCTCTACACTTTCGTAGACACCGGTGTGTTTAAAGGCGCCAGTGAAAAAACACCGTCAGAAACTTTTCGCCTGGTAACGGTTGGCAATTTAAAAGAGCAAAAGAACCATCGCTTTTTAATTGAAGCATTCAAAGAATTGAAAAACGAAAACATCCACCTGGATATTTATGGAAAGGGGCCGTTGCAGGAAGAATTACAGGCTGCCATCAACGAACATCAACTCAACATCACTTTAAAAGGACAGGTAACCGACATACAGGAACAAATTGGCCGGTATGATCTTTTTGTAATGTCATCACTGTACGAAGGTTTTGCACTAAGCGTACTGGAAGCCATGGCACTCGGCATGCCGATCCTGCTTACAGACATCGCTTCTTTTAAAGAACAATGCGACGATACCGCCTCTTATTACAAACTGGATAATACAAACGATTTCATCACGCAGTTACTGGCGTTAAAAAATAACCGCCAGCAACTGGTGTTCATGAGCCGCAACTGCCGGAAGAGGGCGCTCGAAAATTATACGCTGCAAAAACACATGCATTCCCTCAAATCGATTTACACCAACACGCTGGCCGAACTGCAACCTGCACTGGCATTGAGCTTTGCGAAATAATAATTACCTATTTTCGTTTTGTTACAAACCCCCGGTACATGTGTGGCATTGCAGGTTATATTTCTCTGAATAAAGATCGGTTCAATGCACAGCAGTTGCAGGAAGCTGCTGCGGTGATGCAGCACCGTGGACCAGATGCGGCAGGGTTTTATTTCACTGAAAACAACCAGGTGGGTTTTGCACATCGCAGGTTATCCATCCTCGACCTGTCCACCGCTGCCAACCAACCCATGCTTTCTGCGAACGGGCGCTACTGCATTGTATTCAACGGCGAGGTTTATAATTTCAATGAATTGAAACAGGAGCTGACCGATAAAGGCGCTTCACTGAAAACAAGTTCAGATACTGAAGTGATCCTCGAACTTTTTGCGGAGCAGGGAACAGCCAGTTTTACTAAGCTGAATGGCATGTTCGCCTTTGCGATCCACGACAAACTCGAAAACACGGTAACCCTTTGCCGCGATCATGTGGGAATCAAACCGCTGTTTTATTATCTTGATGAACAGGCATTGGTTTTTGCTTCGGAACTGAAAGTGATCAGGGCAATGTTAAAAGAGCGGTTGCAAATAAACCGGCAGGCCATTCCTTATTTCCTGCATCTTGGCTTTATTCCAGAACCATTCACCATTTACACTGACACGCATAAATTCCCCGCAGCCAGCTGGCTCAGCATTTCGCTTGAGGCTCCCTCTTTTTCCGGTGTTGAAAAACAAGTGCAGTCATACTGGGAACTGGAGAACCATATCGGATCTAAAACAACCAGCGATGAAAAAACAGCCCGGCAGCAACTCAAGACTTTACTGTATGATGCGGTGGAAAAACAACTGGTGAGTGATGTGCCAATTGGTACTTTCTTAAGCGGCGGCATCGATAGCAGCCTTGTAACTGCCGTTGCTGCAAATATTTCGGGCGGCAACAGGATCAAAACTTTCAGCATCGCCATTGACGATGGAAAATACAACGAAGCAACTTTTGCAAAACAGGTGGCTGATCATTTATGTACCGACCACCATGAATTTGCAGTTAATGAGAAAGAGGTGATGGAACTGGTTGACAGGTTGATCCCGGCCTACGATGAACCCTTCGCCGATTCATCTGCCTTTCCCACCATGATGGTGAGCAGGCTGGCGAGGCAGGAGGTAACGGTGGCGCTTAGTGGCGATGGAGGTGACGAGCTTTTTCATGGCTATGGCATGTACCAATGGGCAAACCGGCTGGCTGATCCATTAATCAGCGCTTTTAAAAAACCGCTGTTTGCCGCTTCAAAACTGATGAGCCCGCGGTACCAGCGTGCCGGCAACCTCTTTGACTATGATAACAGTAAGCATTTACACACGCATATTTTTTCGCAGGAACAATATTATTTTAAAGAAAATGAACTGGAAGATTTGCTGCCAGTCACCAGGTTCAACTTTGATGAAATTAATTTTTCTGCTGGCACCGCAAGAAAGTTAACCGCTGCTGAAACGCAGTCACTCTGGGACTTTACACACTACCTGAAAGATGACCTGCTGGTGAAGGTTGACCGGGCCAGCATGCAGTACAGCCTCGAAAGCCGCGTGCCGCTGCTTGATTACCGGCTGGCAGAGTTTGCGATCAATTTGTCGCCGGAGCTGAAAATAAAAAATGGCGAAATGAAGTACCTGCTTAAACAGGTTTTGTATGAACATGTACCGGCTGCTATCTTTAACCGGCCCAAATGGGGCTTTGCCATACCACTGGCTAAATGGTTACGAACAGATTTGAAATACCTGGTTGACCGCTATACGAGCCCCGATGTGATCAACAGGTACCAGCTGGTGAACAGCAAAACTGTTCAACATTTAAAATCCCAATACCAGCAAGGCAAAGATTATTTGTTTAACCGGCTTTGGCTCATCATCGTATTACACTGGTGGCTCGAAGAAAACCTGCCCGCTTGAAAAATATCCTCTTCATATCTTATGATGGAATGACTGATCCCCTGGGTCAGAGCCAGGTAATTCCTTACCTGCAGGGATTGAGCAAAAAAGGTTTCAGGATATTTCTTTTGAGTGCTGAGAAGGAAAACGTGTTTGAAAAAAACAGGCAGTTAGTGAACGACCTGCTTAGTGGTTATACAATCGAATGGCACCCAACCCGCTACCGCAAAAGTCCGGCGGTGATCTCCACTCTAAAAGATCTCCGGCAATTACGGAAAGAAGCCTCCCGCATTCATCAGCAATATCCAATCAACCTGGTGCATACCAGGCCCGGCATCCCTGCATTGGTGGGTGTTTGGATGAAAAAAAAATACGGTATTCCCTTCCTGCACGATATCCGGGAGTTTTATGCCGACAGCCGGGTGGAAGGAGGCATATGGAATACTGCAAACCCTTTGTACCGGATCATCTATAATTTTTTCAAAAAAAAGGAGAAAGAAGAACTGGCAGCCTGCGATGGAATCGTCTGTCTCACACATGCTGCTGAAAAGATCACCAGGGCGCTGCCGGAGTTCCGGAAGGATACGCCGCTGGCCGTTATTCCCTGTAGTGCAGACCTTGATCTGTTCAACAGTCAAACTATCGGTAACGAACAGTTGCAAAATTTAAGAAACGAGTTAGGAATAACAGCTTCCGATTTCATTGTGAGTTATCTCGGTTCTATTGGTGGTTGGTACATGACGAATGAAATGCTGCACTTCTGCAAATTACTATCAGAAAAAAAACCGGAAGCAAAGTTTTTATTTATCTCTCCGCATCTTCATGATGTGATCATCAACGAAGCGGCGAGGCACGGACTGGCAGCCAACAAGCTCATCATCAAACACGGCAGGCGGAATGAAGTACCGGCCCTGTTGGCACTGAGTGATTACGCTATCTTTTTTATCAAGCCCTGCTATTCTAAACTTTCCTCGTCACCTACCAAACATGGCGAGATCATGGCAATGGGCATTCCGGTTATCACCAACAGTGGTGTGGGAGATGTGAAGGAGATCGTTGAAAAATACCAATCGGGTTTTGTGCTGGATGAATTCACAGACGAGGCCTATAACCAAACCATCCACCAGGTACTTGCCGGTGCAACGTTTAACAAAGCCAGCATCAGGAGCGGTGCTGAGGAAGTGTATGCACTGGATAATGCCGTTGAAAACTATGCCGGCTTATACCATTCAATACTAGGCAAAACCAACAGTTGAAAATTGTGTCAGTCATTGCTCAATAAAAAAGCTGCCTACATCATGTTGTGCTGCCACAGGAATCCCCCGGTAAAAATTTATTTTAATACTTCTGCAAGTTTATTTTCGAGATCTTCTCCACGCAAACTCGTTGCCAGTATTTTACCCGAAGGATCAACCAGCACATTGTAAGGAATGCCATCAAATTGATAAGAAGCCTGTGCAGCACTCTGCCAGTATTTTAAATCGCTGATATGTTTCCACGTTAGTCCGTCTTTCTTTATGGCTTCCATCCAGGCAGCTTTTGATTTATCCAGCGACACGCCCAGCACCGTAAAATTTTTATCCTTGTATTTATTATAGGCTGCCACCACATTCGGGTTCTCTGCCCGGCAAGGCCCGCACCAGCTTGCCCAAAAATCTACCAGCACATATTTGCCGCGAAGGCTGCTCAGCGAAAACATATTTCCATCGGTATCCGGCATTGTTATTTCCGGCGCCATGTCTCCAGGCTGTGGCACCCGTGGTGCTTCTGTTTGCTTTTTCACCTGTTCCAGCATTTGATTGAATTGCGCCACAACAGACGCTACAGCATTATTCCCCGGAAATCTTGTTGTGAGGCCCGCAATTGGTTTTTCCAACCGGGCAGGCTCAATACCCCGGGTGTATCCCAATGCCAGCAATGTGGTAACAGGATTACTGCTGGTATCGATGAATTTTAAAATATAATCCTGGTAGGCTTTGCTTTTTGCTGCATGCTCCTTGGTCATTTCATTATAGAGGCTGTCTGTTTCGGGAGTTTTATTGAAGGCCCGGATCTCCGCTGCTTTGTCAGACAACCATCTTGCCTGTTCATCAGTTGCACTGATAAAATTTTTCAACAGCCCGTTGGCGGGTGAATTGACAGTGACAGTTTTCATGGAAAGATTTGCAGCGTCAGCAGTAAGTGCCAGGTCGCTTTTATCATTGATAAAAATAAAAACTGCTTTTTCTTTCTGTAGCCGCAGGCGATACAAACCCTGTTCGCTGGCCTCCGCAGCTACTGTGAATTTTCCATTTTTTACTGCGGCAGTATCGAGTACTTCAGGCTGCGTATCGCTGAAGTAAAGTTGTTCAAGGTAAACATCCTGGTCGGGCAGGTTTTTAATATCACCTGTAAGCGTAAATTTTCCTGTACTGGCTGATCCTTTGCAGCCCGCCAGTATGATGGCTGCAAAACAAATTTTCAAAAATTGATTCATCATGTGCTTTTTTATAGACCGGTAAATACGAACAACACCGGTCATCCTTACTAACTGTTTAATTTTTCTGCCAAAAAACGGTTCACCAGTTGCATATCTGCCTTGCCCTTGCTGATCTTCTTTACTTCACCGGCAAACATCCCGATCAGGCCTTTTTTTCCCTTGCGGTATTCGGACACTTTTTCCGGCATCCTGGCAATCACTTCATCCACCCAGGCGGCTACGGAACTATCATCCGTTTCCTGCACCAGGTTCATCTGTATGGCCAGTTCCAATGCGGGCTGCTGCGGCGATTGCAGCATGGCGTTAAAAATTTTTGTTGCCGCATTGCTGAAACTCACTTTACCCGCTTCCACCAACTGCACAAGCTCGGCGGTTTTTTCAGGTGGCAAACCGAAACCGTCCAACTCAATACCATGATCATTGAGGTATGATTTTACGGGCCCCATCAACCAATTCACCAATGCCTTTGCATTACCTGTATGCTGCAAAGCCGATTCAAAATAATCTACCATCAGCTTATCGCTGCAGATGAATTGGGCATCATAGGCACTCAGGTGTAACTGCTCCCGGTATTTTTTCTCCAGGGCTTCCGGCAGTGCCGGCAACGCATTTTTTATTTGAGAAAGATATTCATCCGTGATATTGAAAGGCGCCAGGTCAGGATCAGGAAAATAGCGGTAATCATTCGCTTCTTCCTTGCTGCGCAATGAAAACGTACTATTGTTATCCGCATCGTAGCTTCTTGTTTCCTGCCGGATGGTTTCACCGGCTTCGGTGATCCCGATCAATCGATCCACTTCCACCTCGATGGCTTTTTTCACATTGCGGATGCTGTTCAGGTTTTTGACTTCCACGCGGGTACCCAACTTTTTTTCACCCGCTTTGCGGATAGAAATATTGGCATCGCAACGCATACTGCCCTCTTCCATATTACCATCGCAGATACCGAGCCAACGCACCAGTTTACGCAGGTTGGTAAGGTAGGCAAAAGCTTCATCGGCACTGTGCAGATCGGGTTCGCTCACAATTTCAAGCAATGGCACACCGGCCCTGTTCAGATCAATGGCCGTATAATTTTCATCTACATCGTGCAGGCTTTTACCGGCATCCTCTTCCATGTGTATCCGGTTAAGGCGGATATTTCTTTGAGACTGGCTGGTTGCAATAGGTACATAGCCTCCTTTGCAGATGGGAGTGGTATGCTGACTGATCTGGTAACCTTTCGGCAAATCAGGATAAAAATAATTTTTGCGGGCAAAATAGTTTTGCTGCTCAATATCGCAGTTTAGGGCAAGGCCCAGCCTGATGGCATATTCCACCGCCTGCTTGTTCATTTTCGGTAAGGCGCCGGGGTGAGCCAGTGTTACCGGGCTTATATGAGTGTTGGGCTCAGCTCCAAATGCAGCACTGTCGCCACAAAACAATTTGCTTTTTGTAAGCAACTGGGCATGCACTTCCAGCCCTATCACTACTTCGTAGGTATCATTTATCATTGCAGCGGTAAAGTTAACTGATTTGAAAGAACGGTAGAAAATGATGGGGTGATCATGTGATTTATTACAGGTAGCTCCTGTGCCGTTCAAAAAACCGGGGCGATGTGTAAAAGACTACACCAGGTCCATTTCTCACCGGCGTTTCCCAATAATCGATTTTTTTCACCCCACTCACCCGGTAGCCAACAAATTTTCAGAAAACTTCGAACATTATGGCATTTTTTTTAATATATCTATCTTATTTTTCATTAATTTGGGGCAGATCCTTCCAAAGTATAACACTTCTGTCCATATCCTCGAACTAACTAACTGCAACATCAAGACAAACTTTAATGATGCTTTGCTTTAACCCATTGGTTGAGCTTATAAACTATTTATGAAGAAACTTTATACCTGTTGTAAGTTTTTTGTTGGTTCCTTTTTAATATTCGCCGCAGGCACTGTGCAGGCGCAGGTATCCTCTACTTACACTTTTTCACAGGTGAGCGGCACTTATACACCACTGGTGGCTTCCTTTCCATCCACACCGGCCAATATTTATTCCACCACCTGGGATGATATCGCCTATTCAGGGTATACGTTACCGTTTGACTTTTTTTACAACGGGGTATTGTACCCGGCTGGTACCACCATTGGCCTGGATACCGATGCCTGGATCGCTTTTAACCCGGGAACAATGACGGGACAAACAAGCGGAGGCTCATGGGTTTCAGCCACGCAATCGGATGGAGTGTACCTGTCCGGAACGGCCAATAACAATGGCTTTGCCGGATTTAATGCCGACCTTTGGTACCAGGATTTTACCTCTATCACAGGCACTGTCACCTCGGGAAGCAACGTGGTAACCAGTGTAAGCAGCCTGACAAATATTGTGGTGGGCACCCGCCTCACCGGCAACAGTAATATCCCGGATGGAACTGTTGTAACTGCTGTTGGCGTCAACCAGTTTACGATGAGCGCCAATGCCACCGGTACCGCTTCCTCTACCAGCATCACACCTTCAGCAGCCATCTTTGCCATGACAAGGGGAACCGCACCTAACCGGCAATTTGTAATTCAATGGACACAGGTAAAGCGTTATGCCGGCGCCGTTAATGACAACTTCAGTTTTCAAATGATACTGGAAGAAGCTCCACCCCAGGCATTAAAAGTGGTATACGGCACCGTTAGTACCGGCGTAACCAGTAACCTTCTTTTCCAGGTAGGGTTACGTGGCAACAGCAACGCAGATTTTAATGCGAGAACGTCTTCAAGCAGTTGGAATGCCACATCTGCCTCTACTTCCAACACCAACACTGTTTCTTTAAAAAATTCTAATGTTCCTTCCAGTGGATTAACGTTTGTATGGACCCCACTTTGTGTCACCATGAGTGCACCTGGAGCTATTACCGGCTCTAATCCCGTTTGTCCGAACACTATACAAACCTTTTCCATTCCGGCTGTTACTGGCGCTGCTTATTATACCTGGACCTACAGTGGTACCGGTGTTAGTTTCACCAGCACGACAACATCACCCACCAATAATTTCAGTTTTGCCTTAGGCGCCACTTCAGGAACTATTACGGTTACGCCAGCCAATGCCTGCGGTTCGGGAACCAGCGCTTCGACCCCCATCACTATTGCCACTACCACTCCTGCCACCATAACCTATCCTTCGGGAGCCAGTTATTGTACCAGCAATGCCGCTGTGAACGTAACGCAAACAGGTCCAACAGGTGGTACCTACACGGCAAGCCCGGCAGGGCTCAGCATCAACTCAAGTACCGGGCAGGTGACACCCGCTTCGAGCTCGCAGGGTACCTACACCGTCACTTATGCTTATACCAGCAATGGTTGTACAGCTTTAACAACCAGCACTACTGTTACAATTCAGCCAATCGTTTCTGTAAATACTACCTCAAGTCCAGCGGCTGTATGTGGCAGCGGCAATGCGCAATTAACGGCAATTGCAGATGGTGGCACTAATTACGTGGTGAACCCGGTCTCTTATAATTTACTCAGTCCCTCAGGCTCCCCGGTGACTTTGTGGACAACCACCACAGACGATGCGGTGTCATCAGCCATCAGCCTGCCGTTTACTTTCAGTTTCTATGGTCAGACCATTTCACAGTTTACCGTAAGCACCAACGGCTTTATTGAAATGGGAGGCTTGTCCGGACTGTCGTCGATCTCTGCTCAAACACTGCCAAATAGTTCAACACCTAATAATGTAATTGCAATTTCCTGGAGAGATCTTAAGTTGGACCTGGGCGCCAATCCTACTGCATATATCAGGTATTTCGTGAATGGCAGTTCACCCAACCGCATAATGGTGGTGGAATATTATAAGGTAAGCTATTATTCAGGCGGTTCAAGTATTGGGAATGTCACCGGCCAAATTCAGCTTTACGAATCAGACAACCATATTGAAGTGCATGTATCCACCAATGATGGCGGCAACAATTTCAGTAAAACACTGGGTATAGAAAACAGCACCGGCACCAGTGGCCTGGCACCGGCCGGGCATAACAATGCGGCGTGGAATGCCAGTACTCCGGAAGGATGGTCTTTCAGCTTAGCGGCTTACAGTTATAGCTGGAGCCCCTCAACCTTCTTAAACAATACCGCCATTTATAACCCGGTTGCAACAGCAATCAATGCCAGCACCACTTACAGCGTGGTTGCAACAAACCTGCTCACCGGCTGCAGTGGCACTTCGACCGTACCGGTAGTTTTCGCCAATACCCAATTGCTGAGCAGTCCTGGTGGTTCAAGATGCGGAGCCGGAAGTATTTCACTTACTGCCACTGCGGCTTCGGGTAACATCATTAACTGGTATACCGCTGCAAGCGGCGGCAATTATCTTAGCTCTGGAGGTACATACAATACAGGCTCACTGAGTTCAAGCACTACTTATTATGTGAGTGCAGAAGCCTCCAATCCGGCAGGAAACACCATTGTTGGAACCGGCGCCAATACCGGCTCTTCCTACGAAGGCATTTTTTACCATCTTTATGGCGGCAGCCAGACACAATTTTTGATCAGGGCCTCTGAACTGATCACAGCGGGGTTACGTCCGGGTAATATAACCCAGTTGGGTATCCGCTTTTCTTCCGCCAACTCACAAGCCTATGCCGGTTTTGCGATCAGCATGCTGCTGACAAATAATACCGACATGAGTGCCGGACTTAACACCGGCGCTTTCACCGGTGTGTACTCAGCTGCCAGCGTTACACCCGTTACCGGTATCAACAACTATGCATTATCTACACCATTTTACTGGGATGGTACCAGCAACCTTGTAGTAAAGATGTGCTGGAGCAACAGCAACAGCGGCGGCACCAGTAACTATGCATTAGTAGACGCAACAGGTTATGTAAGCTGCGCTTATTACCGGGCCGACAGCCAGACGCCTGCCAGCATCTGTGGAGGTACTACTGCAACGGGTACCGTTTCATCAAGACCACAATTTTATTTTACGGGCAGCGTGATGTATTGCGCCACCACCCCTGTTGCAGTAACAGCCACGATAAATCCTCAACCTTCTGCAATGGTAATGACACCAGCTTCGGCTGTGCTTTGCAGCAGCGATCCTGCATTGGCATTAACTTTTACCGGGGGCACTTATACCTCCGGTACGACAAATGCATATACACAGGGATTTGAAACTTTCCCGGCAGCCGACTTTGCCAGTACCGGCGCCGGTGTTACGGCTGCCAGCAACAGCACTTATTTTTCGGAAGGCGCTAAGTCAGTCCGGCTTACTCATACAAACAATCTTACTACGGCAAGTACCACCAATTCATACCAACAAAATGCAAGTATCAACCTGAGCAGTTACAGCAGCGCCACCTTAAGCTTTAAACATATTTGCGCCTTAGAAGGTTATTCCACCACTTACGATGCCGGCTATGTGCAATATTCGTCAAATGGCGGTGGCGCGTGGACTACTTTTCCCACATCAGCTTATGCCGGCAGCGGCACGTTGATGACCACGGTTAACAGCAGCAGTGTAACCGGAACGATCTTTTCAACAAAAAGTTATCCCGACTGGATCAGCCAGTTTACTTCGTCTGCTACACAGCCTACCAATGCACTCTGGAAAACTGAAACGATCAATATCCCGGCTGCGGCGCTTACCAATAATTTCCGCATCAGGTTTATGATCACCAGCGATGGGTCAACACAATACAATGGCTGGTTCATTGATGATATCAAAATCATTGTTCCTGCAAATGTCACCGCCGCTACGGTATGGACACCCACTACCGGCCTTTACACCAATGCCGGAGCAACCATATCTTATACCGGTACGGCAGCCACGCTGGTATATGCCAGGCCCACAGGTACCACTACCTATACGGCCACAGGTACTGCCACTGGTGGTTGCAGCTCCAGCAATACGGTGGCGGTTACCGTAAAACCTGCATACACCTGGCAGGGCATCACTGCTAACTGGAGTGATGCGGTGAACTGGTGCCCGGGTGTACCAACCATTACGTCGGACGTGATCATCAATTCGGGGGTCAGCTTTATGCCGGTGTTATCATCCGGTACGGGTACCGTGAGAAATATCACGATGAACAGCGGCACCACACTAACGGTGACGAATGCCAGCATGCAGATTGCCGGCACCATCAGCACCGCAACAGCGGGCAGTATCAATGCCACAGCAGGAACGATCGAACTGGCCGGCTCCGCCACGCAAACGGTTTCCGGCAGCAGTTTCAGCAGCAGGAGCATTCAAAACCTGAAAGCAAGCAATAGCGTAAACGTGTCTTCTGCAGCCAATGATTCGCTGAAGATAACCGGCGCTTTATCTTTTGGTAATGTGAACAACAAAACATTCAACAGCGGCGACAACGTGATACTGGTTTCAAATGCTACCGGTACAGCACGGGTGGCAGACATCACCAATAACGGAATCAATTCCGGCAACAGCTTCAGTGGTAAGTTTGTGGTGCAGCGGTTTATACCGGCAAGAAGAGCATGGCGCCTGGTTACAGCACCATTGGTTGCGGGAGCTCAAACCATTAACCAGGCCTGGCAGGAAGGTGTGGGAGGTACCTGGTCACTGAATCCGTACCCGGGATATGGAACCCATATAACAGGAGG
>CAYVLT010000007.1:0-45949 GCA_964452405.1 uncultured Ferruginibacter sp. | reverse complement strand
GGCGGTTTTGTTTCCTGCGCCAGCAAACTGCTGCAGGTAAAAACAAATACTGCCAGTAGCCTGATCGTTTTCATTATTCTGCTTTTATAGTTGTTGATCTTTCACTCACGCCATTTTCGTTAATGGCTTCAATGGAAAAATAATAGGGTTTCATTTTGTCCATGGCTTTAAACCAATACTCATTAAAATCATATACCATGATGCAACTGTATAATTTATCCGGGGCCGTGCCATAGTAAAGATTGTATGCATAGGCATTGTCGACCGGTCTCCATTTTATATATGCGCTTCTCTTATCCTTTTCGGTTCGCAATACGATCAAGGTACCCACTGCAGCCGGCTTATCTCCATTGCCTTTTCCAAAAACCCGGATTCCGCTGATGGCAAATTTTCCTGTTGGCATATGTATGTTTTCAAGTTTGATATAACGGGCCTGCACTGGCTTTTCGAGTTCCACATATTCATGCGGTATATCTGTTTTGTTATTGCTTTTATCCACCAGCAGTGTCCATTTTTTTCCATCGATGGAATAATACATTTTGTACTGGTGATAAATATTGGTTTGCTTGCCCATGAATTCAGCATCCTGGTCGGCATAGTTTATCTGTACCGCATGCACGGCTGACAGGTTTCCTAAATCGGTTTGTATCCACTCCCCTTTGTTGGCAGTGGCGGCACTCCAGTATGTTTTGATACTTTCATCAACAGCATTATTGGGGTAAAAATCTGCGAGTGTAGACGATACCGTTACCGGCTTTTTGTAATTCAGCAGGTACCAATCTGGACGGTATGCTCCGGGCTTTGCAGCTCCCGGCAGGTAGAGCGGGTAATCGCCGAAAGCGGTATTGCACCACATGATATCATCTTTGTCAAAACCGGCCGGCCAAATACCCATCCTTCTTTCCCAGGTATTTTTCACACAAATAATGCTGGTGGAAATATGCCAGTAATTGTTGTTGTTATCTGTAAAAGTGGCGCCATGCCCGGCACCGCGTGAAAAGCCGCCAGGCTTAAAGCTGAGCGGGTCAGACTGGGGGAACACCTGGTGCCCGTCGAACAACGGTGCGTCGCTCATCACAACGCCATCGGAGTAACCGCTCATCTCGGTTCCTGGCGCCCCGTACTGGAAATAGTATTTGTTGTTGTGTTTGGTCATCCAGGCTCCTTCAATAAAAGGATCAAGAAAAGTGTTGTCCATATGCTCGCCGAATCTCTGCCATCCATACCGCCAGTCTTCCAGCAGGTACATCGCCGTACGGGTACCTTTGGGTTGAAATGTCTTCCTGTCAAGTTCCACACCATACACGGGATAATTATTGCTGCTGCCGTTGTACATGTAAAACCTGCCATCATCATCCGTAAAAAATGCAGGATCCCATCCACCAATTTCAAAAGAATCCACCAGCGGGAACCATTTATTTCCTTTTGGATCGGTGCTGCCCCACAGGGTGAAGTTCCTGGTGTAGGTGCTTCCAAACACCACCATCGTATCGCCGATGATGCCCACACCAGGCGCACAGAGATCATCGTTGGTATGATTCCATGGACGCAAAAAACTTCTTTCATTAAACGTCCAGTTGAGCATATCGCTGCTGTACCAATAACCATGCTGGTTAGTGGTAAACATGTAGTAATCGCCTTTGTAGTTTACGATCACCGGGTCGGCGGTGGCCCTGTGTTTACCCCATTCCACAAACGCCGGGTGCGGCGTGTATCCATAATCAACATTCACCGGGTTGCAATAGGTTTGTTGCTGGGCAGCTATGCCGAATGATAAAAGTAGTGAGCAAGCCAGCAGCGATAATTTAAGTTTCTTCATACATTTTATATTTCAGTGCACATTACTGCCAATCAGCGGATCAGCAGGACGGTTCCCTGTTTTATTTTTTGTGGCCGGGCTTTGAACTGGTAGGTGCATATCCATACATACACCCCTGCATCACTTTCCCTGTTTCCCGCTTTTCCGCTCCAGCCTTTGTTGATAGCATCTGTTTCAAACATCAACTGCCCCCATCGATCATACACCTGCAGGCGGTATTTACTGAGCGGCAGCGCAGCCAATGGTTTAAATATTTTGTTGGTGCCATTGGGAGCAAACGCGTTGGGCACATACAGATCATCCAGGCAATTGTCGGTTGATATATTGATCGTATCTGTTGAATGGCAGCCATTATTATAATAGCCGGTTACAAAATACTGCCCGGGTTCTGCAACGAGTATTTCGGTTGTATGGATGTTGTTGTTCCAGTTGTAATTGTCAAACCCGGCTCCTGCATTCAATAATAAAGCTTGGTTACTGCAAATGCTTGTATCATTACCCAGCTCAATGGGAGGTGAATGAAGCACGTGGATATTTATGGTATCAAAAACAAGACAGCCAGGATATTTTTCTGCAGTTATCCTGTAACTGGTATCAACCAGTGGATTCACCAACACTTCTCTTTGTTGCGGGTTACTGGTATTGTACGCCGGCGACCAGGTATAGGATGTAAAGCCTGTTGTTGCCGCCAACTGTATTGTATCCGCATTGCATTTAACCCTGTCGGGGCCTGCAGAAAAAACAACCGGCGCGGCTTGTGCAACACTGATAGTATCCCTGAATTGATGACCACAGGCGTCGGTAACCGTTACAGAATAATTTCCCGGACTTTGTACGTGGAAGCTTTGATGAGTGGATCCATCCTGCCATTGGTAAGCAGCAAAGCCGGTGGCGGCTTGTAACGTGATCGAATTGCCGGTACAAATACTTGTATCTGGACCCAATGAAAAAGAAGTGGCCGGTTCCTTTACCTGCACAATAACAGAATCATGCAAACTGCCGCAGGCCGATGGCATACCGGCGTATATTTTGTATGTACCCACAACAGGAAAGCTGATCGCTGCGGTGCTGTCAGATGTTGCGTTTACGGCGGCTGCAGTATGGCTCGTTGAAAACTGAACAGGATTGTTGCAACTTCCCGAGCGCCTGACCAGGAAAGTGTGGTTGTTTCCTTTACAGAGAATGGTATCACCCTGTATCCTGCTCATGCGGCACTGCTCTATATTGTTGCATTCAAGCTGCCAACGGTAACCAGTACCCGGTTTTATATCCAGGGTAGCCGTAGTGGTTAGTTGAGAGCCGGAGGGAGATTCCAGCATATTAGGCACATCGGAGGTACTGATCAACTGACCGGCAACCACAAATGGAAAAGGTTGGTTTGTACAGGATTCGAGTTTGCCTGTACTGCTTGTTTTAAGCAGGTTGGCTGAAATGATATCTCCTGCATTGCGGTCGATGCCGGCTACAGCAAAAGAGGAGTCGCTGAACACTTTTGAATCCATGGCAGCCCGCAGGTTGCTGAGCGGTATCTGCCAGGACCATTGAGCGGCATAATCAGCATACAACCTGTATAGATAATAGCTGTTGCTGGCGCCATATTGAAATTGTACGCCGGTGCGGCTGAAAGGCTCATACAACGAGCCATGGAACATATTCGCCGGGTCTGTTTCAATGTCTAAATTCTCAATTCTTATGGCCGACAAAGCCTGTCCGTCTTCATCCAGTTCCACGGCCACCTGTGCATTACGATCAGGACCGTTGTAATACAAGCTGGTATTACCGGTGACAAAGAGCTTTCCCTGGTGATAATTCATGTGATCATATTCATATTCGGTAAATCCTGTCAACGGGGTTGTTCCAAAAAAATTGATCCACTTGATAAACTCGATGTCACCGGAGATCTTATTGGCCGCTGCAATGTAATTTCCACTGTATCCCGACGCAGTGACCGTTCCCTGGCCCGCCACAAAAAAACGGTTCTGCCCTTCGGCAGCCGCTGTTATATTGGGTTTGAAATCGCTTCCGATCAGGCGGTTTCGCCATACAAGATTGCCATCCTTATCTATTTTTAACAATACCCCTTCATTGGGCCGGCTTCCTGCAATAAAAAATCCGGCATCAGCTGTTTCCATGATCTCGGTGAAGATCTCGGAAGGTGATGCAGGATCAATAAAGGGAAGACGTTTTTGCCATTTGATAACTCCTGAACCATTCAACCGCACCACAAAATTGCCACTCAAAGAGGCAGCGTTGATGCTGGTGAGTACCACGATATCGCCATTTGAAGTAATGATGGAAGCATACATCCTGAGATCAACCTGTACAGCCGGATCGTTGATGCCGATGAATACAGACCATAGTGAATCTCCCTCCGGGCTGATGCGCATGATATTGCCATAGTTTCTTGAGATGGCCAGTTGCACAAAATTATCCTTCACTGTTCCAACAGTTATGATGTCTCCACCGGGATACTCATGTACCTGCGAAAAATCGGAGTAGCCGGGACTGCTGATTTTACCGTAAAAGGAAACGGAATTACAGGAATCAGCCCATTGAACCGGGTTGCTTTGTGCATCCGCTTTATGAAAATACAGGAGGCAAAGATCCAGCAACACCAATTTCAGCAACTGATTTCCCTGGCAAAAGTATTGCCTGGCTCCCTGCCTGTTTACAACAGGAGCAACTTGCTGAAAAGAAAATAGTTTTTTTGCCACCATGTCCGGTATCGCTGTTTTACAGGTTTCCCTTTTTCATTTCTTCCACCGCATGGTTTACAGCCCTTGCGGTGAAGGCCATGTATAAGATTGAGGGGCTTTGGCTGCCGGTGCTCGTCATGCAGGCCCCGTCTGTTACAAACACATTTTTGCAATGATGCAATTGATTGAACTGGTTCAGCATCGACGTTTTGGGATCTTTGCCCATCCGCACTCCGCCCATCTCATGAATATCGAGACCGGGTGGTTGTTTGTTATCGTAGGTGCTGATATTTTTTACGCCTGCCGCTTCGAGCATGGCAGTACCCTGTTCTAAAAAGTCCTTTACCATTTTGTCATCATTATCATCGTATCCAACAGAGGTGATCAGCAGCGGAATACCCCATTGATCTTTTTCTGTACTGCTTAACCGCACATGATTGGATTCTTTTGCAATGGTTTCGCCCTGCATATACATGTACACACCCCAGGTACCGGGTTCGCTGATGGCCTCTTTAAAATCGGCGCCAATCACAGGTTGTACATGTTTATCGCTGAGGGTTTCGCGGTAGGCACCCGAATACACCACATACCCACCATAAAAATCAGTTTCCTGTTTTTCAACATTCCTGAAGTTGGCCATGATGCATTCCACTGGCTTGGATACTTTGTAATATTTGTCTTCAAATCCATCCACGTCGCCACTCATGCCGCCGCGGTAATTGTGAAAGCAGATGTGTTTTCCAAGTTTACCACTGTCGTTGCCCAGTCCGTTTGGAAAACGGTTTGAAACGGAGTTCAGCAATACCAGGTTAGTGTTGAGCGCTGAAGCATTCACAAAAATGATTTTGGCAAAAAACTCGGTGGCCTGTTTGGTGTGTGCATCAATCACCCTTACGCCGGTGGCTTTTTGTTTTTGTTCATCATAAATAATGGAATGTACCACCGAATCAGGCCTTACAGTAAGATTGCCGGTTTTTTTTGCCCAGGGAAGCGTACTGCTCACCGAGCTGAAATAACCGCCCAGCGGGCATCCCCGCATGCAGAGGTTCCTGTTCATACACTGCGACCGCCCCTGGTCGATATAGAGTTGTTTTAACTCACTGATATGTGCCCATCTTCCCGGAACATAGTGCCGGTTAAATTTTTCTTTGATCACTTTTTGCAGGTGCAGCTCCACCGTATTCAATTCATAAGGTGGCAAAAACTCACCGTCCGGCATAGACGCAATCCCATCTTTATTGCCACATACACCAATGAACTTTTCTACATGGCTATACCAGTCTTTGATATCATCATAACCTATCGGGAACGATTCGCCGTATCCATATCTTTCCGGCGCTGTAAAATCAAAGGGACTCCAGCGGGCACAGGCCCTTCCCCAGGTAAGTGATTTACCGCCCACCTGGTAGCCCCTGATCCATTCGAAAGGTTTTTCCTGTATATAAGGATGATCTGCGTCTTTTACGAAAAAATGCTGCGTGGCTTCATCGTAGCCGGCAGCCCTGCTGATGAAAGGATTGTTTTTACGCGTTTCAGCCGTGATCTCTCCCCGGTGTGGTAACTCCCACCTCGACAGGTTGGCTGTGGGATAATCTTTAATATGTTCTACATTGCGGCCTCTCTCCAGCACCAGCGTCTTCAATCCTTTTTCGCACAACTCTTTGGCAGCCCATCCTCCACTTATTCCACTGCCAATTACAATGGCATCAAATGTATGATCCTGTGTTCCTTTTGTGGCAAGGTTTACCTGCGAAGTGTCCGGCATCAGTAATAAGTTTTTCTTTTTGTGAAAAGATAATTATCCAACCCAAACTTTACCGGACCGGCAAAAAAGAACACCAGTGCCAGTAAGGCAAAAATGAAAGGATGTTGATCTTCGTACCAGAATTTTCCGCCTCCCACGCGGAAGCAGATAAAAAGCATGTTGATGCACATGAAGATGGCAGCGATCCTTGTATATAAGCCAAGCACCAGGCATATACCGGTAACCAGTTCCAGGCCTTTACCCAGGTACACCATGATGAGGGGTGATGGAAGCGCCTTAATCGCTTCCCAATCGGTATAACTTCTTATAACATCGGGCTTAAATACTTCCAGCCCATGGTAGGCCATCAGCAAACCCGTGAGCATGCGCATTAATGCAAGCCCGGTGGCAGCCCATGCCGGTAAAGCTGAAAAGTTTTTGCCGTTGTTCATGTGTCAATTACATTCAAATTTTTCTCCCAATGCCAGTATGCGGCAGGGCTGTTCCGCTGCTTCGGCGGCATTAATAAAATCGTCTGTTGATGCCGTATTAAAATAAAACATATTGTAATGGCAGGGGATCACCAGTTTTGCATCAATGGCCTTTGCCAGTTTTACCGCTTCGGGACCATTTAAATTGCCTGCCACCCGTCGTTCTGGCTGATCTCCGTTGATAGGCAGGATCGCAACATCCACTTTAAAAGGCTTTAAAAGAGCTACCAGTTCATCAAACCAAAGGGTATCTCCGCTGTGATAAATTTTGTAGCCGCCCAATTCGATCACATACCCCATGTGCAGGCAGTTGCCGTTTGCATCCCGGTCTATTTCGTTGTGCTTTGCCGGTATGCCGTGGAATACAACATCATGAACACTTAAAGATTGAGAATCACCCAAACCCTGTGGAAAATCTTTTTTACAATGCAGCCTTTCAGCTACAAAATCCCGGTTGGCTTCCGGGATAATAAAGGTTATGCCCGGGTTATTTTCAAAAACAGGCAGCAGCGTGGCTGCATCCAGGTGATCGGTATGGTTATGACTGGAACTAACTATTGAAATATTTTTTAATAAGACGGGATCAACCACTCTTTCGCTCATTCTTATGTGTGCCTTATCTGTACCCGCGTATTTTTGGGTAAGAGAATCTGACAGGTAAGGATCAACCAGGACTCTTCTTCCATTCCACTGAAGCAGAAACCCGCTCTGGCCCAACCACCAACCGTACAAACGATGCTGATCACTTAACAAACGGTCCGCTTCCTGCACAAGGACTTCATCTTTAATTACCGGTTTGATCAAAGTAGCGCTCATATCATTTATTTTTTAATGCCCCTGCGGCCTGTTCATCAATCATTACAATGCCCCCGGCATGCTGCCTGATAAAACTTGCCGGCACCTGGTTGCTGATGGCTCCCTCCAACGTCAGGCTGATAACAGGAGCTTTTTTTGTGCCGTTGGCCATCATCAATAATTTTTTTGACTGCATCACCTGCTGTAAGCCCATCGTAATACCGCGGGTGGCAGGTACCACATCATTGAAATATTTTTGCCCCACGGTAAGCGTGGTAGCATCGAGGTCAACAACATGTGCATCGGCTGCTGCATCAGCGCCCGGTTCGTTAAATCCGACATGGCCGTTCATTCCCACACCCACCAGCATCAGGTCGATACCACCATTTTCCTCTACCAGCCGGTTCATGGTATCACAGGCTGCTGAAAGATCCGGGGTCATTGCATCGAACAAATGCACCTGGTTGCTTTTCAATCCCAAAGGAACCACCAGGTGCTGCTGCAAAAAATAAGCACAGCTACCCGTATTGGATGGAGGAATACCCAACCATTCATCCAGCCCAAACATGGTGCATTGATCAAAACTTGTTTTTGTTGTCTTGGCTTTTTCGGCCAGCAGCCTGTAAGCCAGCTTTGGAGAATCACCGGAAGCAAAACAAAATACCGAACCTGGTTTTTCCTGCACCTGTTGCAGTACCAGGTTGGCGGCTGCCTCCGATAAAGACTCATAACTGTTAAAAATTTTCAGTTCCATCATTCTATAATTTTTCTCTCATTTTTTTTGCGCCTGCCACCATGTTTACCAGCTTCTGCCGGGAGGCCCAGCGGGCCGTTTGGCTTAACCCGCAATCCGGCGCCACCGACAATTTTTCGGCTGGTATATATTGCAAACAGCGGGCGATCCGTTCCATCACATCATCCACGGTTTCGATGTAATAATTTTTAACATCGATGATCCCTACAGCCACGTTCATTTTTTCAGCAAAAGCCTCCAATAGTTCTATCTCTGCAAATTCGCGGTTGGCCATTTCAATATGTATCTCATCAATATCCAGCGCTAAAAAATCAGGCAGCATGGGTTTGATGCTCCGGTACCCTACGGGGCGGCCCTTAAAATTGCCGAAACACAAATGAGTGCTGAGGTTACATTTTCCAACGATGGGTTGCACGGTGCGGTTAAAAATGTCTACAAAGCGTTTGGTATCTTCCTTATAAGCATAACAACTCATGCTTGGTTCATCCACCGTTATTTCCGTACAACCTGCATCCACCAATGCCTGCAATTCGCTTCGAATGATGGGCAGCAATGCTTCTGTGATCGCATAGCGATCAGGATATTGTTTGTTGGGAAGCAACCGTCCACTCAAAGTATAAGGACCAGGAACACTGGCCTTAAGTACAGGCCCGGTGGGTGCCAGCTTTTTCAACCGCATAAATTCCTTCACCGTTCCCAGGCCGGCAGGTGCTTCCAGTGCGCCTACGATATTGTTCTTGCCGCGTTGATCATGTGCTGCGGGACCGAACTTCCGGGTTTCAGTATCATTATTTTGGATACCCTGGATGTAACCATAAAATGACAAATTAAAATCAAGCCTTGTTTGCTCACCATCTGTGATTACATCAAGATCAGCCGCCACCTGGTCGTGCACGGCAGCGATCACGGCATCTTCAATCAGTTCATCAATGTCGGCCCTGCCAAACTGGTCGAGGTGTTTCGTGGCAAACTCCAGCCATCCCGGGAAGGGATAACTACCGACTACGGTTGTACGAATAGGAATATTGTTCATGCGTTGTTGATATTATTTTAAAATTCTAATCAGTATTACCTGTGCCCGAATACAAGGTTGCCATGCGTTGCGAATGTGCATCATAAGCGCTTTCGAATAATTGTGTTGCCTTTTTTTCACCGGCAACAACAGCAGCCGTTAACACAAGGGGGGGCTGACCTGCTTCTGTAAGCAGGCGGGCCAGTTCTGCTTTAATACTGTTGATGATCATCACGCCCCCTACTGACGAGCCCGGCGCCACCGGCGTTTCCAAACCATCAATGCGGATCATGGAGTCGCCGACGGGAGCGCCGGTGTCGAGCACGAGGTCGGCAAAATCGGCCAGTTTTTTTCCATCCGCTCTTTTACTTTTACTGGCCGCTGAATGTTCAGCCGTAATGATGGCCACCGTTTTTATTTTTTTCTTTTGAAACAATTCCGCCATTTCAACGGGAACAATATTGGTGCCGCTGGATGAAATGATGAGGGCGCTGTCTGCTTCGTTGAGTGCAAAATTTCTCATTATCCTTTCTGCCAGTCCTGGTACATTTTCCAGGAACATCGCCTGCCGCTGCCCGTTGGCGCCAGTAACCAGGTTATGAAATGTGAGTGACAATTCAACGATTGGGTTGAAGCCGGGAAACGAACCATAACGCGGCCACATTTCCTCCACCATTATACGGCTATGACCGGTACCAAACAAGTGTACCATCCTTCCCGACAGGATGCTTTGGGCAAACCAGTCAGCGGCTTGTTGAATTTTTTCTTCCTGCGAACTTATTTTTTGCAGGATCTCACTGCATTTGTGCAGGTAGGTTTTTGTAAGGCTCATTTTATAGTTGTTCGTTTACTTTGTTGCTGGCAAAACGGGCAACACCAATTGCCCCGGCCATGTCGCCACATGTTGCTTTTACAATGGGAGTGGGTAAGCCATCGGGCTGCCATTCATATTTTTTCATAAAGTGCTGCAAAGGGTTGAAGAGCTGATCGCCCGCTGCGGCAATTCCACCCCCCACAACGATCACTTCGGGTGACAACAGGTTGGCCACCGAAGCAAGACCAAGCGCCAGCCTGCGCACCGACCTGAGCCACACCTCTTTCGCAAAAACATCGTTATCACCAACAGCATCCAGCAGTTGTTGGGTAGAGGAGAATTTTCGATTCGTTCTTTTTTGAATGCTGTAGTTGCCAATACATTCTTCCAGGCTGCCCGGCATACCGGTAACATCGTTGTCGCCGTTTTCATCAATCACCATGTGGCCTATATGCCCGGCTTTATTCATAAAGCCCTGGTAAGGTTTTCCATCAATGAGGATGGCGCCGCCCACACCAGTACCAAGTGTGATCATCAGTACATTCTTTTTTCCTTTCGCCGCGCCAAAATAAGCTTCACCCATCATGGCTGCCACCGCATCGTTGAGCACAAAAGCAGGCTGATGCAAAAATTGCGACCAGTTAAAATGTTCCAGTCCCTGCATTCTTCCGGGCATACAGGCAATAAAATTATTGCGAGCATCTGGTAACCCCGGCGCTGATATGCCCACAGGAACCTGCTGCTGACCCAGTTTGTGCTGAATATCCTGTACTGCTGCAGCCACAGCTTGTTTCCAGGCTGCGTTGTCTCCATCGTTGGTGGCTTGACACTGTTCATGCAACACCTGCCCGGCAACGTCAATAGCCACCGCCTTTATCCGGGTTCCACCTATATCAATACCGATCGAGTACATTTGCTTTTGCTTCTTGTTTTATTAAAACTGTCCATCATTGAGGCTCCAACCACCATCTACCGCTACCACCTGCCCGGTTGTGAAACACGATTGATCGCTCATAAAATATACAGCCAGTCCATCCAGGTCGCCGGGCTGACCGATCCTTCCTCCATCCAGCGGTTGCTTTGTTTGGACGAATGACATTATTTTTTCATCATTCGCAGCACGCTGTGCCATGGGAGTTTGCACCAATGCCGGGGCTATAACGTTTACGCGTATCTTATTTTTCGCATAGCAGGCAGCCACCGATTTGCTGAAACCGATGATCGCCGATTTTGCAGCAGCATACGCATGTGTGGTAAAAAAATGTGGCGAAGGAGAGAAGCCCAGTACCGAACCCATGTTTAAGATTGATCCTCCCCTACCGGTCTGCAGAAATTTTTTCACGGCTGCCTGGTTCGACAACATCAGCGATGTCAGGTTCAATTCGAGAGTTGAATGCCACCCCGCGGGCGTCAACTCATGTAGCGGACCATCGCCCATTTTTCTGCCGCTGCCGCCTGCCACATGATACAAGCCATGCAAATCGCCAAAACTTTCTATGCATCTATCAATGGCAGCAGACGCAACGCCTTCCCTGGTAGCATCACCCCCGGTTATTACCGCATTTGGACCGGATAATTCTCTTGCCTGTTCAAGCAGGTCATCTTCTTTGCCCACCACAACCACCCTGGCACCGGCCTGCAGAAAAGCTTTTGTTGCAGACAACCCCATTCCTGAAGTACCGCCTATGATCACAATATTTTTATTGCTGAGCAAACTCATCTCTTTTCAATTGAACCGGTTTGTTTGTGTTTTACGATGGTTTTCTTTTCTCCTGATGGCAGCACTTCTTCCTTGATGAGGTAATAATTATCGTCGTAGCTGGTAAGCTCATGTTTAATGGAGGTTTCGTTGCTGCCCCGCCAGTCTTCGATCACCACCGGTTCCCACTGCTTTGTGGCTGCTGATTTATACGCTGCATCCAGTATTGCATTTACGATATAGCCATCATAAAAAGTTTCTGCGGGAGCGGTACCTTTTTCTATCGCATCAAACATATCGGTGAACATATGATTGTATCCAAGCTCATGCACTTCATCTCCCACGGGGAACAACCAACCGCTGTTACTCTCTGCTTTTTCGGCAACGTAATTCACGCCCTTCCCGGTAGAATACATTTCAAAACCGGTGCGTAAAAAATTATTGGCCCAAATGGTTCCCTCTGTTCCCATCACTTCATCCCGCAGATCCATACCTCCCCGAAAACTCCAGCTTACTTCAAACTGACCGATCGCTCCGTTGGCATATTTAACTAGGCCTACTGCGTTGTCTTCCGCATCAATGGGGTGCATCCGTGTGTCTGCCCAGCACATTACTTCAACCGGGCGGATATTTTTCCCAATGAAGTTCCTGGATATCTCCACGCAGTGACAACCGAGATCGATGATCGCACCACCACCTGCTTTTTCTTTGTCCCAAAACCAGTCGCTGTGCGGACCCGGGTGAGTTTCCCTGCTCTTTGTCCAGATCACTTCCCCGATTGAACCTCCCTGCACCGCCGCTAATGATTTTAAAAACTTCGGAGTGTAACAAAGATCTTCCAGGTAACCCCCGGTAACCCCTGCTTTGTCAACTGCCTGCAGCATCTGCAATGCCTCTTGTGCATTTCTACCTAACGGTTTCGTACACACGACATGCTTTTTGGCACCTGCGGCTGCCAGCACCGCATCAAGATGAACATTATTCGCCAGCCCGATCACCACGGCATCAACGGCCGGGTGTGCCACCGCCTCCTGCAGGTTGGTGGTCCAATACGGAATATTATAAGCTGCCGCGAATTGCTTTGCTTTGGATTCATCACGTCCATACACCATCACCAGTTCATCTTTTCTTCGCTGTGCTACAAGAGATTCTGCGTAAAAGCGGGAAATAAAGCCGGTACCTAAAATTGCCAGTTTCATACACGTATTTTTAGTTTGATAAATTACTTTTGTCACCATTCCACCAGGATGGGTTCACTGCTGTTATCGATCACCAGTGATTGCTGGGTTGAATTTTTTCTATTCGTCTGCAACGAATTAAAATAAGCAGCATCATAAATATCTTCAAGCCCTTGCAAAGGATCGAGCAAAACACCATTGTGCTGTAACGAAACCGCCTGTGGTGTACCGTTGATCTTAAGGAAGCGAAGGCTGCTGTTGAATCCATGCAGCACCAGTTTGATATGGGTGAATACGGATGTAAAAGAACCTTGCTGCCTGCCGATCAGCACCGATCTGCCTGTGCCGGAGAACCTGATTTCTTTTTTACAAAAGACTTCTTTCTTATACCCAAAGCCATCCCCTTCATCTTCATAGTAAGTAAACCTGCTGTCGCCTTCACCGTTAAAAAGATGTAGTTCCAACGTATCCGACGGCATGTCTTTAGTGGATTGCACCAGACTTTGCAGGGGTATAACAGCACCGGCTTTTACAAAAACAGGTACCTGGTAAATTGGGACTTCTTCCGTCAGTTCCCTGCCACCCGACAGCTTTTCATCGTCATAAATATTGTACCATTCGCCACCGGGCAGATACAGTTGCCTGCTTTTTTCTGTGGAAGTTACCGGTACCACCATGATATCGTTGCCAAACAAAAACTGGTACTGGTATTGATTGTTATACACTTTGTCATCATAAGGGTAAGGAATGGCAAGACTACGTGCCACCGGCATGCCGGTTTGCGACGCATCAAAAAACGCTGCATAGAGGTAGGGAAGCAGGCGGTAACGGAAACCAATATACGATTTTGAAATGGCTTCCGCTTCATCGTCATAAGCCCAGGGTTCACCCGCTACCGACCCGCAGCCGGCGTGGTTACGGCAAAATGGGGAGAACACGCCTACTTCTATCCAGCGCTTGAAAAGGTCTTTTGAGCGGTCGCCGATAAAGCCACCGATGTCATTCCCACAGAATGCAATACCGGAAAGTCCCATTTGGGTATTGAGTAATACGCTGCTCAGCAGGCCTTCATCGCTGGCGGTATTATCGCCGCTCCAAACAGCTGCGTACCGCTGTATACCGGCAAAGCCGGATCGGGAAAGTACGAAGGGGCGTTTTGAAGGTGAGTTTTGCAAAGCTGCTTCATAACTGCTTCTTGCCATTTGAAAACCATACACATTTTTTGCTTCCAGTGCATTTGCCTTTCTGCCATCAAAATCAAACAATAAATTATCGGGCAGGTAACTGCCACCCAGTGCCGGTTCATTCATATCATTCCAATAACCATTGATGCCATTCTGCGGAAACCATTTCATTTTCTCCTGCCACCACGCTCTTGCCTTCGGGTTGGTGTAATCGGGTAGATAACATTTAACAGGCGCAATTTCTGTGGCAAATAAACTGCCATCGCTGTATTTGACGAACACATCGTTTTTCAACCCATCCACATAGGAATGGTAGGTGGAGTCGATCGCAACCGCGGGATATACGGAAGCAGTGAGTTCAATATGTTGCTTTGCGAGACCGGCCGCAAGCGCCGGCAGATCAGGGAAGCGTTCTTTGTTTACCCGGAACGGCTGGTAGCCCTGCTGGTAATCTGCATCCAGCACAATGCAGTCAAGGGGAATTTTCTTTTGACGGAATGTGTGAGCGATCCATTCCACGCGGCTTTGCGGATAGTAACTGCAGCGGCTTTGATGGTACCCGATTGACCACAGGGGTGGCAACTGTATCCTTCCTGTAAGTGCCGTATAGTGGCCGATGATGGCGGAGACAGACTGATCATACATGAAAAAATAATCGGCATCACCACCATCCATGTTTACCGAAGTAAAACCGGGTGTTGACAACCCGAAGTTGTAAAGCGCTTTGTAGCTGTTATTGAAGAAAATGCCGTACTGCTGCCTGTGATGGACTCCGATGTAAAAAGGAACACTCACGTACATGGGTAAACGCGGGTCGCCATATTTATAGGTATCGGTATTATTTAAGGTAATTCCGGTACCCCTTTTGTCAAGATCTCCCAACGCTTCGCCCATTCCGATAAACCTTTCCCCCTCCTGCATTTTTTTGTACACGCTTACTTTGTTGCCAATAAACGTGGTGCCGAAACAATCTCCCTCTACATCTTCATTTAAAACTTCCCCGTTCCCGCTCTTAAATACAATGCGGAACGACGGTGCTTTAATGATCTCGGCGTGGATACTGTTTGTATTGATATGTATAATTCCCTTTTGTTCGGAGGCAGAAAATGGAGGAGGCGTAGCGTTGGTATTGTTAACGAGGGCATAAGAGAAATCATTAAATACTTTTTCTTTTGATACCTGCACTCTTATGGTATGTTCATTGTACACCTGCACCTGAAAAATGGCAGTGTTGGTTTTCCCTCTGACTCCTCCGGGAATCCTTTCATACGAAACTACAGGGCCGATATTTTTTACCTGTGCCCTGGCCGCAAAAGCCTGCAGCAGTGTACAAAACAATAAACCGATAACAGTGACCGGGCTTATCCTGCTTCTGTTTTGGCAAATGTTTTTTAATGGCAGCATATTGCTATTCATTTCATTTTTTAAAATAAGGAGATTGAAAGCCCAGCTTTTTAAGGCCATTCTGTATGTCCGGAATCTGCATAAATAATTTCCACAACAATCCCGAGCGGTAATTTTCAATCATGGTTACAATCGGTCCTTCATCTATGGCGAGGTGACTTTTAGCATACCAGTTATGATGAATGCTGAAGCCATCAACAAATCCGTAGCGGCTCCAGAGTTTATCACCAAGGGTATAATAAAAATACCGCAGGGCCTGCATGCTTTCTTCCGGTGTATAGGGCATGGATGATATGGCAGCCGTGGGTTGGATGACCCCACGATCATTTTCAGGGCTGTGCGCCAGGTAACCTTTGTAACTGTCGCCGGCTGTGAGGCCCCAGCAATTGGCGCTGTATCCCTTAAAATGATGTGGATTTTCGATGCAATAGGCACGATTGATCAATGTATGATTCCTGCCCTGCATAAAATAGTCGTTGCCCATTGAATCTGTGAGGCCATTCGGATCAATACCCTGGAAAGTGTATTGCTCAAAAAAAAGTGGCCCTCCCTTGTCCTTATCGTAGTTACCTAACGGTAACATGTAACCGTAATATTCCCTGCCGTTTTTAAATCCATCACTCCCTGTCCATGAGCCATTGTACACATCGGTTGAAATGGAATGATACGGGGAAGAAGCCGCCATGATATAAGTGATCAGGCATTCATTGTAACCCCATACGGGAAAGTTCATATCAAAATCATTATTGGGGCTCCAGTGCCAGAATAATTTTTGTTGCCCGTTGGTATGCCAGTTCCAGTTGGCAGCTCCCCACATCTGGTTAATGCGTTTTCGCAGGTACACTTCGCGTGGAACATCTTTTTTAAAGTATTCACGGGCGCACAAAAAGCCCATCAGCAGGTAGGAAGTCTCCACAATATCTGCCCCGTCATCAAGCCGGTCGAATTTGATTGTTTTGCCTGTTCTTCCATTCATAAAGTGCGGGTAAATGCCATGGTAACAATCAGCATTGATCAAAAAATCGGCGATCTGTATCAATCTTCTTACGGCAGTATCCCGCCCAATCCATCCCCTTTCAACGGCAATAACGGTACCCATTATCCCAAAACCTGTACCACCGATAGCACCGGCATCAGGCCCAAATGGTGTGTGCGAAAAATTAGGTTCATCCCAGGCTTCGTTGATATAGTCCCAATAATGCTCCGCCAGCACTGTATTATCACGCTCGAGTGCCAGGCCACTTACAGGATGTGCGCCATGCCAGAAATAGCGGAAGGTTTGCTTTTGCACCAGGTCAAGCAACTCCTCATCGGTTAAATTTTTAATAATACCTGCAGGCGCAATACTGTCGGGCCCGTCGCCGTATTTTCCTTTACCCAGTGACCTTATTTTGGTTTGCGAAAAAGATGCAACAACTACAAAAACCAAGGTGACCGTAAAAAATAGTTTTTTCATCATGATTGATTTTCTATTGTGGGAGTGCTGTTTCTTTCCCGAGTTTTTTTAGTGCGTTGTTAATATCAGCATTGCGCATAAAAAGTTTCCAGATGAGTCCGGTGCGGTAATTTTCTATCATCACTGTCATAGGCGCCTGGTTAAGTCCCATATAAATTTCTGAGCACCAGTTTTGGCTTAGATCAAACGCATCCCTGAAGCCATATTCGCCCCAAAGAAATTTGCCGTACCGGTAATAATAATTTTTTAACGCCTGCATCGCCTGCTTTGGCAGGTAAGGAAAAGAACTGATCGCACCTGTTGGTGCGATCTTTCCATGATCCTGCCAAACAACCGGCTCATCTGCTGAATAGTGAAAAGGACCATCGCTGGCGGTTAATCCCCAGGCGCTGTCGCCATAACCCTTAAAATGGAGCGGGTTTTCAATGCAATAGCGATAATTGATCGTAGCAATATTTTTATTGTTGTTGAAATAATTGGTATACCTGTCCGTAAGCTGATGCGGATCAAAACCCATAAAGGAATAGTGGGTGAAGAAAAGCGGACCACCATCCGATACGCCAACATCTAACCTAACGCCGTAATAAGTTTTTCCATTGCTATACATGTATCCATCTTTTGTTTGGCTCCAGGCAGCCCGGTACTGTTGCCCCGTGCTGTCCTGGTTCGCCCAACCACTGTAGTACATCGACGCAGGTACAGTATGTGTGGGAGAAGCAATCGCGAGCAGGTAGGTGATCATGGTTTCGTTCCATCCAATCAACCGGTGATTCATCACCCAGTGCTGGTCGGGCGACCAATGCCAATACAGAAATTTACTGTCAGGGTATCTCCTGAACCAATTCCATTCCACCCGGTTCCAGATATTGGTAATCCGATCCCTGATGAGTTTTTCTTTTAGATCGTTGTGCGAAAAATATTGCCGGGCTGTTAACAGTCCCTGCAGCAGGAAGGCCGTTTCAACCAGGTCGGCGCCATTATCCCGTTCACCGAAAAAGGCAACTGTTTTACGGGTAACACCATCTATAAAATGCGGGTATGCGCCATGGTAAGTAGCAGCTGTGGAAAGGAATTTGGTTATTTTTTCAAAACGGTCAACCGACTCCTGGCGTGAAATAAAACCTCGCTCTGTTCCCACGATCAGCGCCATCATCCCGAAACCGGAAGCACCGGAAGCAATCATGTGTTGACGGCCCGCAATATTCTCCAGTGCCAGCCCGCTGTTCGGCTCCGCGCCATCCCAATAATACCTGAATGAAGCTTCCTGCACCATCGTGAGCAAAGCTTCGTCATCCATGGGATGGGTGGAGACAGTTGCCACACCCGAAAGTGCACTTTCCAGGTAATTACTGGTAACAAAAGCGATTTTATAATAATACTTTTTGCCGGTTTCGCCGGTAAAATCGGAATATCGATGGATAAAAGGTTGCTGGATGCCCACAGGTTGGTAGTGATTTCCATCTTCAGACCGATAAATCTTCACCAGGTGTATGGATGCATTAGTTACGGGTTTCCATTCAATATCATTGTGCATGGCGTATCCTTTGGTGGCAATAATTGCAGGCGTGGAAGGCTTATGAGCCGCCATTGCCCTGGGCAGGAACTCTATGTCATCGATGTATAGCACATGCGGCGGTCCGCCTCCACGTTGCTGCCGTGCAAAAACCACCGCGATGATCGTTTCCGGATCATTTGGATGTAAAAAACCTCTGAATTTTTCGGCAGGAATAAGCACCTGTTGCCAGGCGCCAGGTTGCAGTGTTTCAATACTAACCGGAACGGATAGGGTACTATCAAATCGCATTAACTGAACTGCAGGCAAATCGCCTGGACTGATCCTGTCATTTGTATAGATCCAGCAGGATAAAAAATCAGCGTTCTTAAAATGATCCATTCCTCTTTTTTGCTGGCGGAATATTGCAGCATTCCAGTGCCCGCTTTCGCCATTTTGATATTTAAGCAGCAGCGAATTGCCGGGAGTATGAAACTGCCCGTAACTTACCAACAGCCGGTTTTGATGAGCCCCAACGGCCGCTGTGCCGGTTGCGTTCGTGGAACTGAAAAAATAATCAGTATCCATCAGGCTGTTGTTAAAAAAACTGCAGGTATAGCGATACTCCTGTGCAAAAACTGCCAGTGAGAGCAAACAACCAATAGCAAGCAACCTGTATTTCATATCGTATTCGCAAATAATACTACCTGATCAGTACTGTGTTCCCTGACAATGAAACCAACTTTCCATCATCTTCCACATATTGAAAAGTCCACAGGTAAGTACCCGAATCCTGTGGCTCACCGCGGTAAGTGCCGTCCCATTTATGCTGCCTGTCATGCGATTCAAAAATCAATTGCCCCTTACGGTTATACACCTTAAAAACAAGGGACCTCACTTTGTATGCATTGATGGGATAGAGGTAATCATTCCGGCCATCGTTGTTCGGACTGAATGCCGTTGGCACAGCGATATAGCAATTATCAACCACCTTAAGTACACGACTGGCGGTATCGGTACAACCAGCAGTGTCAGACACCAGCAGTTTTATCGTGTACGCGGTACTGTTATCACCCGGATAATAGTACTGAACGGCTGGTGTTGGCGTTTCTCCTGTAATTCCATTCCCAAAATCCCATCGCCGGTAACGGATATCACCCTTGCTATTATCATATACAAAAGCAGAGTCGGCAGGCCGGCATAAGAATTCCGTGCCGCTAATACCTGCCTTTAGTGCAACAGAATTGAGCAAGGTTATTTTTACCTGTGCCGTATCACTACACCCATTGCTGTCTGTTACTTTAACGGTGTACAAAGTGGTGACTGCGGGACTTGCGACCGGGTTTTGTATAGTTGTTGCAGAAAGATCTGTTGCGGGGGACCATGAATATTCAGCACCCCTGCTTGTTCTGAAATGAACAGAGCTGCCCAGGCAGATAGCTGTGTCGGGCTCTGTATGTACATCCTGTGTACCCAATATTTTTACATCAAGACTGTCGGTGATACGGCAACCACCAAGGGTTATAATATCTACCTGGTAGATGCCACTATCAGAGAGTGAGGTGGAATAAATATTCGGGTAACTGATATTATCGTAAAAATTATTAGGTCCGCTCCACACATAGGAAGCTCCGCCTTCGGCGTGAAACTGCAGTTGGCTGCCCGTGCATACAGGCGAATTGCTGCTTACCTGGAAATTACCTCCAATGCCATCCACTTCCACTTTTAGAACGTTTGAAACCGACCGGCAATTCGGGTTAGCAATATTGTTCAGGGAAGCGGCACCCAGTCGGAAGAGGAATGTATCTGCCACTGAAAACGTATTCGTATAGTCAATGCTGTTAGCACCGGGTATATCTGTCCAGTGTACACCACTATCAATGCTTTGCTCCCACTGTAACCCGGTATTGGAAGGGGAACCGCCTACGACACCCTTCAGGGTGATGGTTTTATTATCCTGGAAGCAGATGCTTTTAACCAACGCTGTTCCCACAGCACCGTCGAACTTAATTGAACTGGTAGGACCGGTTGATGTAAACTGTATATCATCAATCGCAACCCAGAATGCACATGGATTATTGGCAGATGCATCGTTGACAATTTTTAATACAATTGCATCTATGCCCGCCGGCATCACTAAATCAACCTGGTGAGGGTGAAACTTCGGCGTGTACACCATATCGTAATCATACATTAACGGGCCGGTGGAGACAGATTGCAATACCTGGCCCGCCACTGTTTCCATACTTAAAGTAAAGGAAGGGAAACGCGTTGATCCCGAATTGCAATTTGAAGGAATAGAAGCGTTGAGCATCCGGGCTGAAAAACGATACTTAACCCCCGGGCAGAGATTTTCCGTTACTGTATCTGTAAATACCGTCCTTGGGTTGGCATCCTGAATACTGTTGAGCAGCATCATGTATCCATACCGACTGTTAGGCGTATTGTCAATGGAACGCCCCATTCTTGTTCCAGGGCATTTGTATAAACTGTTGGTTATGGTATAAGTACCAGGTAACGGGCAACTATCTGCAGTATAATTAAACCCGGTGGTTCCGGGCGCTAATGCAGGACCCGGATTGATCAATCCCTCACCAAAACTTACATTCACAATCTGCCTGCCCACGCCCTGTGGCCTGGCTGTTGCCGGAGCAAAAACAACCAGGAAGATAACAGCGTGATATGTATGATTGGATGGCAAGATGGAATGTGTTTATTTGCTGTTATCAAGAAACGGGCTTTCGAAACCCAGCTTTTGTAACCCCTGTTTTATTTCCGGGCAACTCATAAATAATTTCCAGAGCAATCCACTCCGGTAATTTTCAATCATCACCGGTATTGGACCCTGGTCGATCGCAAGGTATTTTTCAGGGTACCATTTTTCTGTTTCGCTGAAGGCATCATAAAAACCAAAGGGGCCCCATATTTTATCGCTCATGTCATAGTACCAATGTTTTAATGCATCCATCGACTGATCAGGGGTATAAGGAAAAGAAGACAATGCAGCGGTGGGGCTGATCACACCACGGTCGTTTTCTTTGTCGGGGGCATGAGCTGCATAAAACCCAACAGAATAACTTGCCGTGAGGCCCCAGTTATCCGGGCCGTAACCTTTGTAATGCAAAGGATTATTCACACACCAGGTATAGTTGATGAGGGTTTGATTGGTATTCTCTTTCCAATAATCTGTGTAGCGGTCTTTCAATCCTTTGGGGTCAAGTCCAAGGTAGGAATACTGCGACCAAAACAAAGGAGCGCCGTTTGGAGGATTACCCTGGTAACGTAACTGTAACGGGTACCCCAAACCTACATGAGGATAACTGATGTTCCCATTCTCTGCCCAGCCTTCGTGGTACACTTCGGCCGGCACGCCATGGGTGGGAGAAGAAGCCGCCAGTACATACATGATCAGGCATTCATTGTATCCATGCACAGGAAAATTCATTTGCCAGGCATACTCAGGACTCCAGTGCCAATACAACACATTTTGCCCGTTGCGAAACCAGTCAAACTCAACATCCTTCCATAACTGGTCAATCCGTTGGGCCAGAGCCTTTTCAGCGTCGGTACCATCCCTGAAATACTGTCGTACACAAAGTAAGCCCTGCAGCATATAGGAGCTTTCAACCAAATCAGCCCCGTTATCTTTTTTGCCGAAAGGTTTCACTTTTCCTGTTTCACCATTCCACCAATGCGGCCATGCTCCATGGAACCTGTCTGCCGTTTCCAAAAAGTGAACAATTTTCTCCAGGCGTTGCAAGCCCTCGGCCTTAGTAATAAAATGCCTCTCCATGGCTACAATGAGCGCCATCACACCAAAACCACTACCTCCGCTGGTGATAATATTTTCATCGTGCTGCGGGTAGTCGTTGTCAACATGGTAGCGTTCCCGCGCCATACCGCTTGTTGGTTCTGCCCCGTCAGTAAAATATTTTATGGTTTGTTGCTGTACCAGGTCGAGCAGTGCGGAGTCGGTTAATTGTGTGTGCTGCAACCGGGGCTTTTCCCTGCTTACCGTTGCTGCCTGCTGGGCACAGGAAAACAGGGTACTGCTGATAAAGCAAACAAGCAATAAAAGTGTTTTGTGTTTACCGTTGGAAAAATGCATGGTTACTGTTTTTTTAATTCAAGTGTTGCGAGCACCGGGAAATGATCAGAAGGATACTTCATATCATACGAATCCGTGATGGTGGCAAATTTTTTAACTGCCAGGTTTTTACCTGCTGAAACAAAAATATAGTCGATACAACCATCGGGTTTTTTAGTAAACTCAAAACCCTCCCAGGTGTCCTCGGGACCATAAGGAATTTGCTTGCTGATTGTCCTGCTGTTTTGCAGGTATGCGGTAACTGTAGTAACGGGGTCATCGCCGGGCTTTGAATTGAAATCGCCTGTAAGAATAACAGGATATTTCTTTTCACTAACCAACGCTTTTATCTTTTTTATGATCAACCTGGCCGATTCGAGTCGTGCAGTTACGCCCATATGATCAAGATGGGTATTGAGTACCCACAACATTTGATTGGTTTTTTTTGACCGGAATAAACCGTAGGTACACACTCTCCGGCAGGCGGCATCCCAGCCAAATGATATGGAATCAGGTGTGGGTGATAACCAAAAGGTGGACGACTGCAGCAGGTCAAATTTTTTTGTGTTGTAAAAAATACAGGAATATTCCCCCGCTTCCTGTCCATCATCCCTGCCCACGCCGATGTGAGCGTAACCCGGCAGGTGAGCCTGCAGGTATTCAAGCTGATGATGCTGTACTTCCTGCCCGCCGATAAAATCAGCATCATAATAATTCATGAGCGCCGCCACCCTATCCTTACGGGCATCCCAGCGGTTTTCTCCATCAGAGGCTACATCGAGTCGTATATTGTACGACATTACTTTTACCTTCAGTTGGCACAGGCCTGCAAAGGGTGATAACATCAGTAATAGTAATGGCAACAATACTTTTTTTGTCAGCTCTTTCATGAGTATGTTTTTATTCTCTACAAATAAGGCGCAGTGAACCCCAGCGAACGCATACCTGCTTTCACTTCGGGGCAACTGGTAAAAAGGTTCCAGATCAAATGACTGCGGTAATTTTCAATCATTACGATAATCGGTCCCTGGTCAATGGCGAGGTAGGAACCGGCGTACCAAAGTGTATGCAGGGAGAATGCATCTACAAAACCATAATCCCTGAATATTTTATCCCCGAGGGTGTAGTAATAGAATTTGAGTGCCTTCATCGATGCTGCCGGTGTGTAGGGGAAAGACGATAATGCAGCAGTGGGTGCAATAAATCCTTTGTCGTTTGCGGGCGAACTGGCTTCATAGCCGTTGGATACATCGCTGGCAGTTAGCCCCCAGCACTGGTCGCTGTAACCAAACCAATGCAGTGGGTTGGCTACACAATAAGAATAATTAACCAGTGTATGATTGGTAGTTTGTGTTTGATAGTTGGCATACCCATCGGACAGGCCGTTTGGATCAATTCCCAAAAATGAATAGTGCGAAAAGAACAGAGGGCCTCCGTATACCGGGCCTAACGGAAGCGTATACCCGTAATAGTTGTTGCCATTGGTAAAGCCGGCACTACCCGCCCATCCATTGCTGTACACCGAAGCCGGAATGCCGTGTGTTGTTGATGATGCTGCCAGCACATAAGTTACCAGGCATTCATTCCACCCGCGGATGGGAACATTCATGTCCCAGTTGTAATTGGGACTCCAGTGCCAATACAATACATTTTGATTTCCGTTACGGAACCAATCCCATTCCACATTGTCAAACAAGTGGTTGATATCGTTTCTCAATGCTGTTTCCGCAGCATCTGTACCATTAAAATATTGCCTGGCGGTAAGCAATCCGGCCATGAGGTAGGATGTCTCCACCAGGTCTGCTCCATTGTCTTTAGTACTGAAAGGGATCACAGCCCCGGTGCTGCCATTGAGCCAGTGCGGAAAAGCTCCGTGAAATTTATCAGCATTGTTGACCAGGAAGGATACAATGGTTTGCATCCTTGTTAACCCCTGTTGCCTGGTAATAAAGTTTCGTTCGATGGCAGCAGGCATCGCCATGATACCAAAACCAGAGCCGCCGGTTGTAACCGTTTCCGGGGTGGCGTTGCTGCGTTCTCTTGCCAGGCCACTTACCGGGTGACCATATTCCCAGAAATAGCGGAAGGTTCTTTTCTGAACCGTGTCCAGTAAAGCGTTATCGCTGATAACAGGAAACTTTGCGGTTGAATCGATGCTTGTGTTAAAGTAGAGATACACCTGGCCATCAAGGGCAGTGTTGTTGGTGGATTTTAGGGATTGGGAAATGTTGAGATAATAATTAACAAGGTGTTTCAACGGAGCTGACGATGTGACCACCAATGTGCTGTCATTGTTTTCGTATGCGAAATTTACCGGCACCGTTGTAGTGGCATTTTCTTTCAAACTAACGGAAGCAGCAACACTGGATTTAGTGAGGGCGCTGTTAAACCTGAAACGTGCAGCAACGGTGGTACTGGTATTATGATTTAATACGATGGCTGACCCTGTGGACAACAGTGCAGTAGCAGCATCAAGCCTGGCGCTGGCAAGATGCAAGGCAGCAGCGGGTGGTGTTACCACATCGGGCGTTGTGCTTTTTTTGCAACCCGTTGTTTGCATCAACAACAAAAAGGTTACAGCGATATGCAGGATTGTTTTCATGATTAAGAAAAATACATTTTTGATATCACGTGCACTGTTACCGGTTGTTTATTGCCAGGAACACAAGCTTATCATTGTTTCTTGCCAGTATCAATAATTTTCTTCCACCGGCGGCGGTGATCCATTTTGCATCCCTGATCTCGCCCTGAATACCGGGTAACAAAGATGTACCCGCAAAAGAATTCCTGGCATAAGAAAAAAGGGTTGGAAACAACGCATCATATTTTCCTTCATAAGGCACCACCCCGAAAAAATTACCTGCTGCCAGGTATCCTGCCGATCCATTTTGTGGCAGGGAAGTAAATGCCATCACGGGGGCCAGTTGCAATTCGTCGGGAAGCGCCACCTTCGTGAAGTTTCCTTTGCCATCATTCAGGAAACAAGCAGACGATAGCGTTTCAGCCTTGTATTCTTTATAATCGGTAAACAGGTCGTAAAATGTGTATTGAACTGTTTTGCCAGCCACTTCGCTGTATTGCAGGTAGGCTTTTTTTAATACGGGCAATGATCGTTCCAGTTCATCTTTCGCTAAAAAAGTATATTCTTTCCCATCCACGGTATAACACAGTATCTGCTCCTGTGTTCCGTTGTGGTCAAAATCTTTCACATACATTTTTACCGGGCCATTTTTGCCTGACCACAACTTTGAATTCTGTCCCCAATTTCCCGCTAAAATATCAGGATACCCATCGCCATTTACATCAGTGGTGTAAATCGTTTGCCAGAGGCCGGAAGAAGAAGCAATGTCTTTCTCTGAAAAACTTCCCTTGTTATTCAGGTATATTTTTACCGGCATAAATTCCCCGGTTACCACCAGGTCGTCCCAGCCATCTTTGTTAATATCACTGAAAACAGCGGCCGTTACCATGCCGACATCATTGAATAAAGAAGGGCTTTGATCACTCAACGTGAAATGGCCTTTGCCATCGTTTAAAAAAAGATAGGAAGAAGTGGGCGCGCCGTACACTGAAGTGCCGGAAACATCACCCACGAAAATATCCATATCTCCGTCGTGATCCACATCGCTAACAGCAACGCATGAACGATTATCAGGTTGCAGCGGTATGAAATCGGTGGCCCTGGAAAATTTACCGCTTCCATTGTTCAGGTAGAGCCTGTCGTGCCGTTCAGCTGCTGTTTTTACCGGTTCGTTACCGCCGCTCACAACAAACAGGTCGGGTTTACCATCTCCATTGGCATCAAAGAAAACTGCATCCACGTCTTCAAAAGCTGCATCCTGTGCAAACATAGCTGAATCACTGTTAACGAAAGATCCATTGGCCTGCTGTATCATTAAAGTGCCTGGCTGGTATCTTGCGCCACACAGGTACATGTCATCGAGTCCATCGCCATTTACATCGCCCACCGCTATTTTAGGACCCCTAGTACTTTCAACATGTGGTATCAGGTATTGAAAATTGAAATCCACGAAATCATTTTCCTTATGTTTCCAGTTAATATTCACCTGGCTGCTAACATCCTTCAACAGGGCGTTTGCGGCCGGGAAGAATTTTTCCCTGCTAAAACTGTCAGCTGCATTTTTCTGAACCAGTTCCAATGGTTTGCCGGCAGGCACATTCTTCAGCAACTGGTACCGTTGATCGGGCCATACAACCAACAGGCTATCGATGACGCTTATGGAGTCAAGTCCAAAATGCAGCCTGGCATCAGAAGAAGATTCAAACCCGTGCGTGAGCATCAAGTGCTGGTATTGCATGCCATCTTTTGTGAATACGTAAGCTTTGGCACCCACACCCTTTGTATTCATGCCGTCTCCTTTGAAGGAAATAGTGAGGTAGTTTTTCTTAGGGGCATTGTTTTTCAGTATTACCGCCGGCGCATTGAGGCAGTTAATGACCAGGTCGAGATTACCATCATTATCAAGATCCGCATAGGCGGAACCGTTATAATAGCCTTTCATAGATCCGGTGCCCCATTGCGAACTTACATCAGCAAAAGAAAATTTACCATCGCCTTTGAATATGAATGGGTGAGAGCTTCCATCAGGCATTTTCGCAATGGTGGCATCATCAAACTCATCAGATGTATTTCGATTAACATGCGCCGCCAGGTCAGATACAAACCTTACATAGTCAAGATCTACCGGGCGCTTTACAATACCGCTGGAAACAAACAGATCTTTCTTTCCGTCGTTGTCAAAATCGGCAAACAACGGGCACCAACTCCAGTCGGTAGCCGGAATCCCGGCCTGTAATGCGATATCTGAAAAGCTGGTGCCATCGCCATTATTTCTCTGGAGGCAGTTTCTCGATACCTGGTTTTGATAACCATTGTAAAGGATTTTTAATTTGTAGATGTCGTAATTTTCATCGCTGCCGTAAGTTTTAACCAATTTTTCAGTTGGGGGTAACATATCAACGGTTAGCAGGTCGAGCTGTCCGTCGTTGTTATAATCAGCCACATCATTCCCCATGCTGAAACGGCTGTAATGACCGAAATGCTTTGCGCCTTCATCAGAAAAAGTACCGTTTCGCTGGTTTACATAATAATAATCGTTCTCGTGAAAGTCGTTGCCGATGTAAATATCTTCCCAACCGTCATTATTAAAATCTGCTACAGATATACCGAGGCCGTACCCGAGGCTGCTTTGACTGATACCCGCCTGGGCAGAGACATCGGTGAAATGCGGCAGAGACGTTCCTGCGGCAATTCCATCATTCCGGTACAGCCGGTCGCCTGCCTCTGCATCAAATTTCTTACGGTTGCCGGTATCTACGATGTTTTGATTGGGCTGGTGCGATTGGTTTAATATATAGCAGTCAAGATCGCCGTCATGATCATAATCAAAAAATGCAGCCTGAGTGGTAAAGCCAGAAAAATTGAGTCCGCATTGAGCGCCGGCTTCGGTAAAAACCCCGTTTCCCTTGTTGATGAAAAGTTCATTGTGCCCCGACAGTTTACCTTTGATATTTACAGCGGATACATAAATGTCGAGGAGCCCATCTCCATTTACATCTGCCATGGTACTACCGGTACACCAATCGGAAGAGCCGGCCACGCCTGCCTTTTCAGTGATATCTTCAAACTGGAAATTACCTTTATTCAGGTATAATTTATTGTGCCCTTTACTGTTTGCAGTGAAGTAGAGATCGGGTAATCCATCATTGTTAATATCACCCGCCGACACACCGCCACCATTGTAATAATAGAGGTAATACAGGATGCTGAAGGCAGTCTTCTTTTCAAGTTGATTGGTAAAATCCACATGAGTGCTGGAAGCGGGCAAGCTTGTAAACATACTGTCTGACCTGTGACAAGACAGAAACAGGAACGAAGAAAAAAACAGGTAAACAACGATTAATATTTTTCGGTTCATAATGTATGCTCCTTGGTATGACCATCCTGCATTACCGCTAATGGCCTTTTTTATTGATGTACGCAATCACTTTTTGGGTGGCGTCAGGATATGCTTTTATCAGGTGTGTATGCATTAACGCCGGTGTTGGAACTGCGTTTCCCTGCAGCAATACGGCTATCGCCATCGACTGTTGCTCGGGCATATGGCAATTGGTGCATTGATCATTGATACTGCTGCCGAGGGATTCCGCCATTTTGCACAAGACAATATTGTTGTGGGTATTGTTATGACAACCGGTGCAGCGTTGTGAAAAAAGTGCTGTTTTCCCTTTTTCGTTTTCATGGGTGTTATGGCAGGTGATGCAGGTAAGCGTATCACTTTTCCTGAAACATTTACTCGCAGCCAGCAACCCATATTGGTTTCCATGCACATCAATTGACCGGGCATCGGGGCTCACACTGTCGATCGCAAAAAAATCTGAAAGCTTATCGCCTGCCTTGAAACTGAACGACGGACTTGTTTTCTGCAGCCGGCCCCCATGGCAAAGTGCACACATATCAAGACTTTGCCTACGGGTGAAGGTTGCAGGGTTAATGATATAAGCGGCTTTCGTATCCTGCGGATGCTTTGTTTGATAATCGACATGTTTGGCAGCGGGACCATGACAGGTTTCGCAATCCACGCCTAACAATACATGTTGTTTGTTGAAGGTTTCCGGTTCCACAGCCGCAGCGGACGTTTTTTCTACAAAGGTGGAATGACACTCAAGGCAACGGGAGGTGATGGGGCGGTCGAAGGCGATCTTATTAGGATACCCGGGACTGTTACTCCATTGGTTGGCTGAAGTAAAATAAGTTACCGGCAACTGAACCAGTTTATCACCCGACCAGGATAAATAAGACTGTCCTTTTGTTCCCGAACCCACAACAATATCAAACCGTTCTCTCTTTTTCTCTGCTCCGTCAATAAAAGCCACCTGGTAAAAACCGTTTGCACCGGACTGCATCTCAACCATACTCCGGCCGCTATAAACAAAGGCATTTTGTCCCTGCTTAAAACTTCCCTTTATTGAAGCTGAATCTGCATACTGCGAACTAAGGTAGTGCGCTGTATAGTGATGCTTTTCGCTGATATCCTTGTGACAGCTTACACAGGCTTTTGAGCCGGCATAAAGACTATATTGATCAACGACAGCCGCTGCGGTTTTATTTTCATCTTTGTCTTTGGTTATACAATGAGTGAAAAAAATTGTACAGGCAATAATGCCCAGCACAACCATTACCGACGACTGATATTTGAATGTTGACCGCATCTTTATCGCTTCCAGTTGTTGCCGCCACCGGTTTTGAGTGAATGAATAAAAAAAGGCTGAACAATAAATTGTCAGCCTTTTTATTAATATGCTGTTTGCACTATGAAAAAAAGAATTACAATTTGCTGTTGTATAATTCTGAAATTTCCGCATCAGTAAGCACGGTGCCGTACACCCTGAACTGGTCGATTTTACCGTTCTCCCAAAAGCCCATCCAGGTATTGTTATCATGGGTATTCTGGTTAGGCCCGCCGATGGTGAAATCATCATAATCGCCGAAATTAACCGGACCCAAACTACCCACAGTATTTGTTTTAAATACTGCGCCGTCAATATAAGAAGTAAGTGTGGAGTTGCTGCCATTGTAAGTGAAGGCAAGCTGGTGCCAGCTTCCGTTTAACACATTCGGCATTCCGTTGGCATTGATGTATTCGATCCATTGATCCATCAGGTAAAATTTACAGTTACCTACAGAAGTGGTGCTCCAGTCTTCAAACTCGAGGAACATTTTGGTGTTCGTCCAGCTATACCCTTTTTTATTGAGTGAAAAGGCAAAGTTGGTTCCGCTTCCGGATGGTTGTGGTGTTTTGTTGATCCAGAACACAAGGCTGAAGCTGGTGTTTGCGCCTAAATCGTTGGCGCTTGGATATTTTACAAAAGTGGTGGCGCTTCCTTCGTAGCATTTACCTGAAATACCGCCATCTACAATTGACCCGGTATTGGTAGCCGGGAAGTTGGCCCTTACACTATCTACTGCATTCATAAGCGGGTTAGAAGAGGAACCGTCAAAAGCCACATAAAATTTCAATGGCCCACCCGGGTACAATGGGAAGTGAGGATCAATATCTTTCGGGTAATCGCCCAAGGCGGGTTGTTTTGTTTTTTTACAGCTGGTGGCTGTGATCATCAGCACCAGGATAAAAATGGCGCCTTTAAATATTTTGTTTACTGTATTCATAATCGTTATTTTTTGAAGACAATGATTAGTTATGTTTAAACCATGCCTGCCAGCCGGCAGGCATGGTTGAGTATTTTACCATTCAGGATTTTGAACCAACACACCTCCTGACAGATCGATCGCTTTCTGCGGAATCGGGTAGTAGCGGCAACGGTTGGTATAGCCGAGGCTTCCCAATTCTGTTTGTGCATCTCCCCAACGAACCAGGTCAAAGAAGCGAACACCTTCCATTGCAAATTCCCACCTTCTCTCGTTCTTGATGGCTGTACGCATCTGCGCCTGGTTTACAAACGTAATTTTTGGCAGAATTGTTCTGGACGGACCTTTATAACCGCTCGCCCTGTTTCTAACGAGTTCAAGGTTTGCTTCAGCGGTTGCGCCGTCACCTAATTCATTGCTGGCTTCGGCCAACATCAATATTACATCAGCATAACGCAATATCCTGTGGTTGATCCAGTCTGCACCGCCACTTCCAAAAATCTGGCCGGTGAACTGGCGCATCTGTGGATCAGAATAAACTTTCTTGTTCCAGTAAGGCCTGTCAAGTGCCGTTCCCGGGTTATAAGGAGGTAATGTTGCACCATAACCGCCGGTGGCCGGACCTCCGTCAAATTGACCTGAATAAAGGATAGTGGCAGCCTTACGGGGATCATCGTTTGGCCATTCATCTACCAGTTTTTGAGTAGGTGTATTCCAACCCCAGCCGAGGTTCCATGCATTACTTGCACCACCCTGCCTAACATTTTGACTGGTGCCGAAGGCTGTTCCTTTATTAGGAGTTTGGTTAGGACCTACTGTGCTTTGTTGTTCAAAGATTGATTCCGGACCGTTTTTGCCAGCTCCATTCAATCCATCTTTCCAGATATCAGTAAATGCAAAACCAGGATCAAACGCTCCTGCATACTCGCCGGATGCAATTACCTGATTACACAGGGCAACCACCTGTGCCCAGTTACCACGGAATAAGTGAGCCTGGGCTAATAAGGTATTCGCTGCGCCGCTCGTTAAACGACCCGGGTAAATATTAGTTCCGCCCACTTCCCAGTTTTGTGGCAAATACTGTGCAGCCAAAGTAAGGTCTGCATCGATTTGTGCATAGATATCAGCCACCGGAGATTTTGGTTTGATACCATCTGCCGGGTTGGTGTAATAGAAGTTGATCAACGGCACTTCACCATAAGTTCTTACCAGGTCGAAAAAGCAGTAGGCCCTGAAGAAAAGTGCTTCACCCACATTACGCAAAGAAGCAGGATCGGTAGCTTTTAAAGAATCGGCGAAATAAATTTCTTTATTGGCCAGGTTGATCATGTAGTAATGGTCATTCCAATATGTATTGGGTGCCCAATCGTCTTTTGAGTACTGGAAGGTTTCAAATTCGGCATCAATTTCCTGTCCGTCTGTGGTACTACTTCCTTTTTGCGCATCGTCGTCACGTATACTGTGAAAATCGATCCATGGCAGGGTTGAGAATCCAGCATAGGTTAAGGTGTTGTACAAACCGAAACTCTGTGCTTCCAGGGTTCCCTGGTGGATGTCATCCAGGGTGGCGGTCAGTGGCTTCCTGTCTAAGAATTTCTTACATCCCAGGATGGAAAACATCATCGGGAGGGCCACCAGCATTGACCAGAATAATATTTTATTTTTTTTCATATACAAAGAGTTTAGATGAATTAGAATGTTACGTTAAGGCCAAATGTTGTTACTACCGGGATTGCACCACCTGCATTGTCATATCCAAAAGCAGTAGCATCTCCGCCAAATTCCGCTGTATAACCCAGGTTGTTTTTCCAGGTTTTTAAGTTCTGGATGTTTGCATACAAACGAAGGTTTTTAATCTTTGCTTTTGAAAGCATGGCGGTGGCGAAATTATATCCCAGTTGAATGTTACGGAGCCTGAAATAACTTCCATCTTCGATATTATAAGTTGAACCATTGTAGTTAAAGCGGTGTCCCTGGCTGATGATGGGTACCCAGTTTGAAGTACCTTCTCCATGCCACCTGTTGATCTTATCAGCAGAATAGTTCACCCTTTGGAAAGGTGATTCCAAAGAACCCCATGTTCTGAACACCTGGTTGCCATACACGCCGCCCATGTCAACACCTAACGTGAAATTTTTGTAGTTGATGTTAATGGAAGCCGCATAAGTGTATTTTGGTGTTGGGTTACCAATAACAGTTCTGTCGTCGGTAGTGATCACACCGTCACCATTGATATCTTTAAATTTAAAATCACCAGGACCATATGAACCAACAGCAGAAGCTACCGGTGATTTTAAGATATCAGCATAGCTTTGGTAAATTCCTTCCACCACGTATCCGTAGAACGAACCAATGGGTGAACCAGGAATGGTGCGGCTTTCAGCACTTCCGTTGTTCTGGAATCCTCTTGAGAGGAAACCACTTGGAATATCGCTTGCGAGGCTCAGCACTTTGTTTGAAAGGAAGGTGATGTTACCACCTACGTTGATGGAAAGATCCCTTGAGAAATTCTGGGTCCAGGTAGCTGCAAATTCTTCACCGGAGTTTTTGATGCTACCCCCGTTGATCAGTTCGTTTGGCAATCCAATTGCTGAACGATCTACATAAGTCATCAGGTTCTTCGTGGTTCTGTTGAAATAGTTAGCTTCAAAATGTAATTTATTGTTGAATGCATTTAACTCAACTCCGATTTCCTGTGCAGAAACAGTTTCCCATTTCAAATCCGGGTTAGGGATATAAGAAGGTTGAGCGGCATTGTAAATATAGTTACCAAATACGGCAGAGATACCGGTGTTCAATCTTGGATAGAATGGATAGTTGATAGGGGTTCCATCAAGGTATGAAGCACTTTGGTTACCCAATACACCCACAGAACCTTTCAATTTAAGGAAATTAATGGTAGTTACTCCTTCCATAAATTTCTCTTTACTCAATTCCCATGCAGCACCTACCGCCCAGAATTGCTGATGACGGTTTTTCTCTGGTATTTGGGAAGAAGCATCATCCCTGAACGAGGCATTCAGGAAATACTTTCCCCTGTAATTGTATAACACCCTTGCCAGCATTGATGCTGTAGAATATTCAGATTGAGAAGAAGAGGCCAACGAAGTGGTTGGGTCTTCAAATCCATTTGTCATGTACCAGAACCTGCTATCGTCAGGTATCGGTAAAGCATTACCGCTTGTATATGGTTTCGCAACACCGTTCCTGTTCCAGTTACCAAAATAGTATGTGGTGAAACCAGCGGTTGCTGTGAGGTTATGGTTACCAAAACTTTTGCGATAGTTAAGGATATAATCTTGTTGGAATTTCCTGTAAGTATCGTCATACTCACTTACCTGGGTTTTGCTGCCATACAAATATGGCATGTTGGTTAACGGATCGTAAGCATAATATAATGGTGAGTAATCTCTGGTATTCACATTGCTCACATCAGCGTAGAAGGTGGTGCGGAAATTGAAGTTTTTCAGGAAAGTCCAATCAGCATACACACTTCCTACAGTACGATACTCAATACTTTTCCTCTTATTCCAGGTGTTTTCCAGTTCCAGGAGTGGGTTTACCACACCAGCACTCTGGAGGGCCACATCCAAACCTGAGTATATACTCTTCGTTAAACTATCTCCACCATAAGGATCAGCAACTGTAAAAGTTTTTGTTCCGGCAGATACCTGCGGCATTACTTTGCGGGCATTATCTAAAACACTGGTGGCATTATATGGGTTGTTCTGCCTTGAAGTGTTCAGGATAAGTCCGAGTTTCAATGATTTGGTAACTTTCAACTCATCGCTGAAAGACAATAACATTTTTTCCAACTTTTCATGTTTAATAATACCTTCATCAGTAAGGTATCCCAGGCCCATCGTAAACTTATTCTTTTCAGTACTGCTGGAAACGCTGAGGTTATTATTGTTGAAATGACCGGTTCTTGTTACTGCGTCAATCCAGTCTGTATTAGAGGTTAAAGCAGAATAATCAGGAGTAGTAACCTGGTTATTGGCATTCTCTTCATCAAACAGCAATTTAAAGGTTGCAGCATCTGCCACTTTAATTTTATCCACCAGTTTTTTAAATCCATAAGATGTATTGAAGTTTACCACTACCTGGCCAGCTCTTGCTTTTTTAGTAGTGATGGCAATTACACCTGTTGCACCTTTTACACCGAAGATGGCCAGTGAAGATGGATCTTTCAATACTTCGATCGATTCAATGTCATTCGGGTTAAGGTAATCAATATTATCATTGAAAATACCATCCACCACGTATAAAGGATGCACCTGGCCGATACTTACCGTACCCCTGATCCTGATATCAGGAGCAGCGCCTGGTGTACCGTTGTTAACTACGGAAAGGCCTGCCACTTTTCCCTGTAATGATGCAACAGGGTTGGTGTTAGGTTTATCGGCGATCTCTTTACCGGACACTTTTACAATGGAACCGGTAAGGTCTCTTTTGCTTGCCTGGCCATAACCAATCACCACCACTTCATTAATGTCTTTGGCTGCGATCTGCAAAACCACATCAATCTCGGTACGTCCACCCACCACAACTTCCTGGCTCAGGTAACCTACTGATGAAAACACGAGGGTTGCGCCATCTGGTGCAGTGATGCTGTAAGCGCCGGTGGCATCAGTAACGGTAGCTACACTTGATCCCTTGATCTTAACTGTAACAGAAGGGATGGGCTGCCCATCCGCTCCTTTTACTTTACCGGTAACTTTTGTTTCCTGGAAAACAAAGTTCTTTTGGGTGATCACTACAAGGTTGTTGTCCAGAACCTTGTAAGTAAGAGAGGTTTCATTGAGAATACCATCCAGCACATCGGTTACCAACGCGTTATTGGCGTTTACATTCACCTTGCGGCGGGCAGATATCACATCGTCATTGTACAAAAAACGATAGATACTTTTTTTCTCAATTTGTTTCAGTGCTGTCTTGAGTTCAGTTTCCTGCAGTTTGAGGGTAATCCTGTCTTGGGAATAGGTTTTTGCAGAAACATGCAATGTGGCAACAAGCAGCAACACAATGGTAAATTTCATAAGCAGAAACAGTTTGTAAATGCTTCTTCTTTTGTCTAAAACAAGCATTCGTTTGGCTTTTTTCATATTTTTACGTTTTGGTAGAAAAGAAATAGGAATCTCATACAGGCATCGTCAGGCCGTATATTTTTTTGTTTTTTTACTCCATCAGGAGGGATGTTAACGCATTCCTCCCTTTGTTTTAAAGCAATCGTTATGTTGTATTATTAAACTTCTTTATAGTCACTTTTTTGGTACACTGTTTTTATAAATGGTTATCTGGTCGTTTTTAATAGCATAAAAAAACCTGGTGGCCAGTTGCAGGGCGCTGAAAGCTTCGCCTACTGTTTCCTTTTCAAAGTTTCCTGTAAGCGGCTGACTCTTCAGTTCCTCATCAGCAAAACTTATTTTCACATTGTACCAGCGCTCCATCTTTAAGGCAACATCTTCAAAAGATTCGCTGCTGAACACCAAACGATTTTGTACCCAGGCCGTTTCAATCACCGTACTGTCAACCGGTAAAAAAGTGAGGTGACTCAATGCGATGATCGGCTTTTCTGTAACCCGCGTATGCTTGCCCGTCTTTTTACCCGCAACTCCGTTAGCTATCTCATTGCTCACATCTTCATTGCTGATCACCAGTTTTTCATTCGGCTTCAACATGATCTTTTCCTGGCGGTCTTTCAAAGTAACCTCAATGCTACCTCTTACCAGGCTTGTTTCCGTGGTCTTTTCGCCGGGATAGCACTTCACATTGAAAGCGGTACCCAACACCTTGATATCCATTTTACGGGTGTGGATCACAAAGGGCTTGGCAGCATTTTTCACCACATCAAAATAAGCCTCTCCTACCAGCGATACCTCCCGCAACTTATTACCATAAGTTTTATCATAATCCAGCTGGCTACCAGAATTTAACCAAACCTTGGTGCCATCAGGCAAAAGGAGGTTGGTTTTTGACCCGTTCTTGGTGCTGATACGGTTAATAGAGCTTTTTTCAGCTACCACCACATCGTTTTTGCTGGTATTGGATTCGCTGTAATAAATGTAACCGCCCAACAGAAATACCATTGCAATCGTACAAAGAGCAATCAGGAGGTTTTTTCTTCCCGGCTTCCTGGCAGGTTCCTCGCCAATGTAATGATCTTCCGAGTTAAACCTACCCTCATCCACACCCATATTCTTCATCTGTTGCACTAATTCCCGATAACGGCTTTCAGCATACTGGCTGTCGTGGTAAGGTTGTGTGCTCCAGAGATCGTGAAATATTTCCTTGGAATAACCAGCATCGGGATACCGGCGAAGCAATTCTTCCAACTCCTGCAACTCCTCATTAGTGGCTTCACCGGATAATTTCCGGGCAATCAGCAGCCATATTTGTTCAGGAGTTTGGTCCATTCTAGTGATGAACACAAAAAAACCTGGAATCTACCAAAGCTGTTTAAAAAATTTTATTAAGGAAACCTTCCATCAAAAGCCGCTAGGTATGGGCTTTTTTAAGGTCAAAATTAATCGCCGTACTGATCTTCCTGAGTGCAATGGCCATCTGGTTGTCGATGGTTTTTACGGAAATATTCAGTAGCCGGGCAATTTCGTTGTACCGGAGTCGGTCTTCTTTAACCAATTTAAAAATCAGCCTGCATTTCGGAGGCAGTTTCTGAATTTCAACATTGATCTTTTTCACCGCTTCAGATGTAATTAACAACTGTTCCGGGTTGTAGGGGCTGAGGGAAATATTGAGCGACATCTCCTCCAGTGATATAATATCTTTCCTGAAATGACGGGATAAATAGTTGATGGCCGTGTTTTTCGTGCTTACATACAAATACAGCTTCAGGTTCTCAATTCGGCCGATATCAGCCCGGTTTTGCCAAATCTTGATAAACACGTCGGATACAATCTCCTCAGCCAGCTCTTTGTTTTTAATGATGGAGTTGGCAAACTTCAGAAGATAAGGCATGTAGGCAATATATAGCTGTCCGTAGGCCTGTTCATCGCTGTGCTGGCTGATTTTTTCCTGTATATCCTGTATTTCCCTGGCAGAAATCATGAAGTAGGTAGCGTTTAAGCAATCGATTGCGTAAAATGCAAATTAAGTAAACAATATTGATAATTACAGCAGATAAAAAATTTTTTATTGGGGATCAACCAACAAAAATTTTAAGATGGCACAGGTAACCAACCGGGCAAATGAGCACAGCTTTCTTTTGAAACCAAATATATTTGCTGTATATGGGACATAAAAAACTGATCCGCTTTGCGGCTATTAAAACCTTTGCCAACGTACTGGAATACCCACAGGATATGCAGGGCAACTGGCATTCCCATTTTGGAAACCACCAGCCGGTGATACTGGAGCTGGCCTGCGGCAGGGGTGAGTACACTGTTGGATTATCACGGCTGTTTGCCGATAAGAATTTTATAGGGGTGGATGTAAAAGGTAACCGCATACATGCTGGCGCTAAGCTGTGCCTGCAGGACAAACTGTGCAACGCGGCCTTCCTGCGCACCCAGATCGCTATGCTACCGCACTACTTCGCCAACAACGAAGTAGCTGAAATATGGATCACCTTTCCCGATCCGCACCTTCGCACGTCAAGGGCGAAAAAGCGGCTTACTCACCCGGCGTTTCTCCGGCTGTACCAACAGGTATTGCAACCCGGCGGCTTTATTCACCTGAAAACCGACTCGCCCGACCTGTATCTCTTCACAAAAAAAGTGATCGGGATGTACGGACTCCACTGTATAGAAGATTACGATAACGTGTATGCGCAAACGAACAGCGAAGTGCTGCGTATTAAAACACACTACGAATCGCTCGATATTGCCAACAGCAAACGGATCTTTTATCTTAAATTCAGCCTGCCTGCCATACTGCCGGCGCTGGATGAACAGCTACAGGAAATATTAAAAGCTACTGAAAACAATACCGCTCATGAACCGGTTAATTGAAGGGGAGGATTTTTATTATAATAAGGAAGGCTACATGGTGCTTACGGAAAAATATCACCTGCAGCGTGGCTATTGCTGTGGCAACGGATGCCTGCATTGCCCCTACCATTATATAAATGTGCCTGAACCTCTTCGTGGTAAGCTGCTGCAAAAAATTGACAAAACATAAACCCGCTTTTCGTGAAACAAAAAAAGGAACCCGTAAAAAAAGAACCTGCATCCTACGGTTTTTTTGAAGATGTATACGATGTGGTGCGCCAGGTGCCGAAGGGCCGTGTAACCTCTTATGGCGCCATCGCCGCTTACCTGGGCACGAGGCTTTCGGCCAGGATGGTTGGTTGGGCCATGAACGCCTCCTTTACGGCCACACCCAAAGTGCCTGCACAACGGGTGGTGAACAGGAATGGCATGCTTACCGGTAAACACCATTTTGCCACGCCAACTTTAATGGAAGAGTTGCTGAAAAAAGAAAAAATAGCGGTGAAAAATGATACGGTGGTTGATTTTGAAAAACTATTCTGGGATCCGGCGAAAGAACTTTCGCTATAAGACGCAATTGTACCATATACCTTCAACACAACTACAATGGATAAGCAAATTTTAAAAGGTACCATCACTTTTATCCATCACGAAAAAAACTATGCAAGCATTGCATACGAACTTAACGGGAAGAAAAAATCCGTGAACGGCAATATCAGTGAAAAAGAGCAGGAACGTTTAAGGGAAAAAAAACTGATCAAAAAAACTCACCGGTTCCACATTGGTGACGAAGTGAGTTTTTTACTGGTGCCTTCTGCAAAGGGAGATAAACTGGTGGCTGACTGCATTGAATTCCTGTTCAACAATGCTTACACGAATCTCATTCAAAAAGCGGCTACAGAGAACCGCTTTGCCGGGTATCTTAAAAAAGCCGGTGAGCAATGGCTGGTAAAGGAAACCGGCAGCTATATTCTTTTCCCTTTAACACTTTCTCCCTGGGAACTTCCGCCACATGAAAGCAGGCTGAATGAACCGGTTTTTTTTAAATTGGATAACCTTGAAAAACCCGGAGCAGTGTCCGCCTCTTTATATAAAAGTGAATTTATTCCCGAATACCTCAAGGCTGTTAAACATCATAAGAACCAAACGCCGGTTTCTGCCATTGTAAATAAAGTATCTCCGTACGGTATTTTTATCAGTTGTTTCAATAATAAACTGCAGGCTAAAATTGCGGTTGGCAAAGGCAAGCAGGGTGCAACAATACCATCGTTAAAGGTGGGTGATGTAGTTGAGGTAAGCATCACTTATATCAGTCCGCAAAAACTGGTGGTTGACTTTGCAACGGATGTTTAAAACATTTCCATTTCTCTTTCATTCAACCGGTACAGGAGCATAACTTTCATTTTGGAAGGCGCGGCCATCAACAACAAAAACATCATGGTAGCGGAAAGTGCCAGGAAGGCAATATTCCCGGTGAGTAAAAAGCTAATAATTGAAAACAGTGATGGCCCTTCCAGCAAGGCCCATTGAATAATACTTGCGGAGCGGTATCCTTCTGCTTTGGCCTGCACATCCAATACGCCGTCCAATGCCCGCTGCCTGTTCCGTTTGGCAACGAAAGATCCACCCAAATACCCGCCGAAACAAAGCAACAGCGCCACTACCTGCAACGTATTATCGAGGTGGGCAAGCGCAGATGGTGTGGCGTTAGTGTATTTCAGGTATACCGCAATTCCGGCAAAAAGCAATTGCCCCACCAATAAAGCCATGTGCAGCATACGGAGATACCTCAATGTATTTGATCCTACCGGTGGTTTCATACTCATTGATAATAGGGGCTGATCATGAGGTACACAATCACACCGGTTACAGCTACATAAAACCAAACAGGCCATACGATCCGCACCAGATTTTTGTGTTTTTCGTATTCACCCGTCAACGCCCGGTAGGCAGAAAATAAGATAAATGGTAATGCCAGGCCGGCCAGCGGGATATGTGTAAGCAGGATCAGCAGGTAGATGGTACGGCTGCCACCGGCTGCAGCTTTTTCCGCCTCACTTAAGCCGGGAATAACATCAGTTTCGCCATACATGGTTTCACCGGCCAACAGGTGATGGCAGATATAGGAAACCAGGAAAAGAACAGAGAGGATCATCGCTGTGATCATGATCTTTTTATGCAGGGCAAAGTTTTTTTGCTTTGCAAAATACAGTCCGGCCAGCAGCAGCACCGCCACTGTTCCATTAATAAAGGCGTTCACCCTGGCAAAAACATGCACATCAAAAGAGAAAGTTGTTTTTCCGGCGAGATTATAACGCCCCAATACGGTTACCACTGCAAATACGATCACGGAAAAAATTCCGATGAGCCATTTTGCCTTCGCATCATTTTTTTGGAGGGAGGGAGTGAGCATGTGTCGGTTATGTTTGTTGTTGATTGGTTGTGAAAAATAGATTTGGCAATTTCCCGATCAGGATCGGCCAAATAATTCTTTTAAAAAATCTCCAAAGCTTCTTTTCTTATTTTTCTCCAGCATTAACAGGGGAATATCTTTTACCAGCTGCCGCATTTTCGTGGAGTCGAAACCGTTATACCATCCTCTTACCACCCTGTCTTTGTCGAGGAGGAAAAAATTCTCGGTATGTATAAACACAGAATCCACGTCAGAATCGGCGATGCTCGCTTTGAGTTCGTTCAACCCGAAATCATAAATTTCCTTGCGGTTGCCTGTAACAAACCACCAGCTATCATGGTTACTGGTAAAACGGTCGGCAAACTTTCTCAATTGTGGCACGGAGTCATTTTCCGGATCCACACTTACTGAAATAAACTGTACAATACTATCGTTGCTGTTGGTAAAAGATTGCTGCAGTTTTTTCATGCTTTGCGCAAGGCCCGGGCAAATGCTGGGGCAACGGGAAAAAAAGAAATCGATCACGATGATTTTCCCGTGCAGGGAGTCGAGCGAAACAGCTTTCCCCAATTGGTTGGTAAACTGTATGTTTTTTACTTTGTGCCAGGCTGTATCAATACTCACTTTACCATTCCTGGTAATGGTATCAACGCTGTCGTAAAAATACCTTGGCGGCATCTTCACTGCCGCTTCACTGTAGTGCTTCACCGCCAGGTAACCGCTAACCGGTAAAACAATTGCCAACATCAAGCCCAAAATCGCCCGCTTATTCATATTTCACCATTATACATATCAATAAAAAACCACCGCACCTTTTAACAGGACGGTGGTTTAAATGTTTTATATCGCGTTGCTTATTTTAATCTTTCGCCCCCTGTTCTGTTGCCGCCGGCGCCACCTGTTCAGTTTGTACCGGTTTGCCCTTGTACCTGTTACGCAGGTTCAACCAACTGTTCCCGTCCCACAAAAACGCAATGATGAACCAGATGAAAAGACACAATGGAACAACAATCGTCATGATCAGGTTACGGATCTCATCACCCAGGTGCATGAACACAGAAACAATATAATAGGCCTTGGCAAGCGTAAGGATACATACCAGTCCTTTAAAAGCCAACACCAATGATGCATTGGGGTGTTCACCTTTGTGAATGGTATAGATCGCAATACCCAGGGCAAGTTCAGCAATGGTTAACCCGGATAAAAGCCAGAATGTATTCCAGATCCTTTTGGTACCACCTGAATGATCGTGGTGAAAAGTGATTTCCGGGGAAGATGCATGTGCAGACATAAATACTTTATTTTTTGATAAACTTTTTTAATGACAGGTTAGATCAGGTAGAAGCAAAGGAATACGAATACCCACACTAGGTCTACAAAGTGCCAGTACAATCCTGCTTTTTCGATCATTTCATAATGGCCACGCTCATCAAAATGACCCATTCTTGTTTTAATCAACATGATGATATTAATGACCACACCTGAAAAAACGTGGAAACCGTGGAAACCCGTAATACCAAAGAAATAACCACCAAATGCAATAGGACCGGGTGTTGCCACTTCTTTCCCGTTGAACATCACTTCGGGTCCCCATGGATTATGACTTACAGTAGTACCCCATTGTTCCAACTGACCGTTCACCAATACTTCGTGATGACCGGTGATTAAGTGCGTCCATTCCCAGGCCTGGCAGCTTAAGAACGCCAACCCGCCGATAATGGTCATGATCATATATTTTTCCACGCCCTTACGGTTCATGTTATGTCCTTCATGCACTGCCAACACCATCGTAACAGAACTTGCGATCAGGATAAAGGTCATCAAGCTCACAAATGCAAGTGGCAGGTTCATGTGACCCGCAAAAGGAAATGCGTTGAACACATGGTTTGGATCGGCCCAGAAATTCTGGCTGAAACGGATGGTGCCGTAGCTGATAAGGAAAGCGCCGAAAGTAAAAGCATCACTCATCAAAAAGTACCACATCATTACTTTACCATAGCTGGCATTAAACGGACTTCTACCACCGCTCCACCATTTTGTTTCCTTTTGTACTGCTGCTGTAGACATAAAGTTTTTAGTTCTGAGTTTTAATTTGTCGGTATTGGTCCGATACCGGTGATACAAATTTCACCAACTATCTTACCGCAACTTCCTATCTGATCATTAATAAAAAAATCAATAAATAAAGCCATAAAAAATCAACAAAGTGCCAGTAGGTCGCCATTACCTCCACCGATACCGGGTTGTAATTTCTTACTGATTTACTGTACGCTTTAAAGAACATCACCATCAATGCCACCAATCCCCCGAGCACGTGTGCGGCATGCAACCCCACGATCACGTATAAAAACGATACCGCCACATTCTTCTGCATAGGCAATCCATGCCCGGCGAGCGTTACAAACCCTGCCACCTGCAACCCTAAAAATAAGAGCCCCAATACAAAAGTGGCGGTTGTAAGGCGCCGGTAAGCCGGCATTTCCCTGCTCTTGAATTTTTTTACCGCCATCCAGATAGTGACACTGCTTGCCAATATTGCTGCAGTGCTGTACCAAAAAGCGATCGGCAATTCAAAGGACAACCAGTTTGCCTGGTTCCGTTTAACAATATAGGCGCTTGTTAAACCGGCAAACATCATCATAATACTCGCAATTGCTACCCAAAGGGTAAATTTATGCGGGTGTATTTTTTTTCTTTGTTCCATTACCACGGTACTCATAATCCTCTCCTTTCTCCTTTCCAGGAGCATTTTATTATTAAGTGTGCAGAATTTTCTGTTGCTGCACCATGTTAAATCCACTGGTTTGTATTCGTTCTTTCTCCACTTTCCTGTCTGCAAACAGGGCCAATAATACCACCATCAGGTAAAAATATGAACTGAACATTACCCCCCTTGCACTTTTCGCGTCCATCTTAAAAAACAACTTCACACTCACCAACACCATCCACAGGTTACAAATGGTTAAAATAACTGCGCTGGTGATACCGGCTATGTCCATATAGTACGGCAGCAATCCAAAGGGTATCATCAGGGCGCTATAGATCACGGTTTGAAGCGCCGTAAATTTTGTTGGTCCTTTGTCCCCCGGCAATAACTTAAACCCGGCGGCGCTGTAGTCGTGGTGAGCGATCCACGCAATAGCCCAGAAATGCGGGAATTGCCATAAGAACTGGATGCCAAACAATATCCACCCGCCTGCACTGAAACTACCGGTCGCGGCCACCCAGCCAATGAGGCAGGGAATTGCGCCCGGGATAGCTCCAATGAGCACCGCAATGGAATTCACTTTTTTTAATGGCGTATAAATAAATCCATATAAAAAAAGACTGAACAGCCCGGTGAGTGCCGATTGGTAGTTGAACCAATACCAGAGAATAAATACACCCAAAGCGCCAGCTACCAGTGCAAAGATCGTAGCTTCTTTCACGCTCATTCTTCCGCTGGCTACCGGTCTTTTGCTGGTACGCTTCATAATGGCGTCGGTATCTTTTTCCGCTACCTGGTTAATGGCATTGGCTGATCCTGTAACCAGCATTCCGCCTGCAAAAAGTAAAAGAACTGATAACAGCTTCGATCGCACATAATACAATTCACTCGGCGCTATTAAAAAACTCACCACCGTGCTGAAAACTACCATAAAGCTGAGGGTGAATTTGATGAGCTGAAAATAATCCTTCACCTTGCTCGCCAACGCAAATGATGTTGAATTGGCTATGGTAGTATTGTTATCCGGCATAGAACTTCAGCTTTTAATCTTTTGTAATATCCGAAATACAACAGACACTATTATAATACATGAACTCCCGGGCAAAAGCCTTCCTTAAAATCAATGATGGCTTTCGTTTTCTCCTACGGGTTCAATTTGAGAAATAAACTCTCTTCCGTCTTTTCCATAATCATAAGCTCCCCTGTGCACTTCCGGAATTTCACCAGGCCAGTTACCATGACCCGGGCGGATTGGTGTTGTCCACTCCAATGTATTGGCGCCCCATGGATTTTGGCTCGTTACCTTCCTTCCTTTGAAAATGCTATAGAAGAAATTAAACACGAACAGCAACTGCACGGCAAATACGATCATGGATACAAAACTGATGAACTCGTTGAGGCCACCGAATTGTTTGAATGATTCCCACTGGGAGAAATCATAATAACGGCGTGGCATACCCGCCAATCCTTCGTAGTGCATTGGCCAGAAAATAAGGTAGGCACCGATGATGGTTACCCAGAAATGGATATAGCCAAGCGTATTGTTCAGGTAACGTCCGTACATTTTCGGAAACCAGTGGTAAACACCGGCAAACATGCCAAAGAAAGATGCAACACCCATTACAATATGGAAGTGGGCAATTACAAAATAGGTGTCATGTAAATGAATATCTAGCGCAGAGTTACCGAGGAAGATACCGGTTAATCCACCGCTGATGAACAGGCTCACAAAACCAATTGCAAACAACATGGCAGGCGTAAACCTGATATTACCTCTCCACAAAGTGGTAAGCCAGTTAAACACTTTGATGGCGGATGGTACCGCAATCAGCAGCGTGAGTAACACGAAGAAGGCGCCCAAAAACGGGTTCAGCCCGGTTACAAACATATGGTGTGCCCAAACCAGGAAAGCCAGGATGGCAATGGCAAACATTGATCCCACCATTGCCATGTACCCAAAGATTGGTTTACGGCTGTTAACACTCATGATCTCAGACGACATACCCATTGCCGGCAACAGGATGATGTACACTTCAGGGTGACCCAGGAACCAGAACAGGTGCTGGAAGAGGATGGCACTACCGC